>NZ_VRUW01000014.1:0-77317 GCF_008039475.1 Methylobacterium sp. WL12
GCCCCACCCAAGGAGAACGACCATGGACCAGCAGAACACCACCACCGCCACCGAAACCGCCGCCGAGAAGAAGGCCGGCCTCGCCCGCCTCTGGGCGTTCCTCATCGCGATGTACGAGGCGCTCCGTGCATTCGTGCGGGCGATGCTCGGCCTCGGCGCCGAGGCCGTCGGCGAGCTGAAGGGCGATGCCGTCGCCGTCGCCCGTGGCGCCCGACGCGGCGTCGAGGCGACCGGCCGCGTCGTCGGCCTCGGCCTCGGCGGCCCCGCCCGCGTGCTGGATGCCACCGCGAGCGCCGTCGGCTCCACGCTCGGTGCCTTGCTCCCCCGTGAGCCCGTGACCGCCGCCGCCGTCGCCCGCGGCGCCGTCGCCCGGGACGACCGTCGCGAGACCACCGCCGGCTACGCGCCCGTCGAGGCCGTCGAGGTCCCGTCCCCCGCTCCCCCGCTGACGACACCGCTCCTCGTCAAGGCCCACGCCGACGCGGCGCTGGATGGGACCGGCCATAGGACGCGGGGACTGCCCCCCATCGACGCGGAGCTCGCCACGTGGATCCGGACCCTGCCCAAGGGCCAGCTCCTGAAAGTCGCGGTCGCCACCCCGGAAGCCATCGCTCGGCACCTCTCCGCGCCGAACAACGATCAGCGCATCCCGGGCGTGCTGCCCGTCCCAACGCCCGCGGCCCTTCGAGCAGCCAAGACGCGTGTCGACGCGGCCATGGCCATCCTGAAATCCCTGCCCACGCGGCCGGATCTCAGCGCCGCCGACGCGTTCCGCGCCCTCGGCGTGAACGACGACCAGCCCGAGGACGAGCCGGTCGCCCGCTTCGGTCGCTGACGGGCCCAGCGCCCTCCCGACACGACAAGGCCCGCCGGATCGCTCCGGCGGGCCTTTCTTATGGGGCGCCCTCAGCGTGCGAGGTGAGCCGCGGCGGTGAGGACTGCCTGCTCCAGCCGGGCGATGCGATCCTGCGCCTCGGCGAGGGCGGCCTGGTGGACGGAGAGGGTTTCGCGGAGACGGGCGTTCTCGTTGGAGAGGGACGACGCCGCCGCCCACGCCTCGTCCTCGGAGGCGCGGGCTTCCTGCAGGCGGGCGGCGAGGTCGGTGACGGCGTCGACACCGGCGCGGCGGTGGGCCTCGATGTGACGGCGACGCTGGTGGAGGCCGTACTGAAGGGCGGTCCCGAGGAGGGCGCCGTGGCGGGCGACGTCGAGGGAGAGATCGCCGGCGATGCGGGTGGCGTGCTGGGACATCGGGGCCGTCTCCTCGGGGTCGTTCGATGACCCCAAGGTGTGCCTGGCCGGAGTCCCCCGTCAAGAATCCCGCGATCCATTTCAGACGGTATCCCTGGCCGAACGTTAAAACTCGGCCCGAGTGCTCCTCCCGTTACTCCTATGGACTGTAACGGCGTCGTCGAACATCGTAACGCGGAACCCAAAGTGACGTCGTCACGCGGGGATCTTCAGCCGGGCCTTCATCGCCTCGACGACGAGAGCCGGATCGTACGTGATGCCGGCCTTGCCGGCTTTCACGCGCCGGCGCTGCCGGGCACGCAGCTGGCGGCGGGTCTCTTCGAGCAGGGCGCGCAAGGTGATCGGTCGGGACAGGCTCTCCGAGGTTGAGTTGAGCATGACACGCAGGGCATCGCCCAGCGCCCGGTCGATCGCCCCGGCATCGGGCCGGCCGGCCTCGGCCTCGCGGGCGCGCTGGCGGGCCTTGCGAGTGCGGGCGCCCTCGCGGACGGCGGCGATCGGCTGCCTGGAACGGGTGCGGCGGGGGGTGGTGACGGCGTCGAGCATGGGGTTCCTCCTTGGACTACCCCCAGGATCACACTCCGCGACGCATAGAACCAGGACATGTCACGCCCCTGATGGGGCCCAAAAACTGGTAACGAGGAAACCAAAAATCAGGCCCTCAGGAAAACCGGTGTTTTCCTCCGCGATTATAACGACTTACGAGGAAGTGAATACAAAATACGCCGTAGCACATCTTAGCACGACGCTGTGCTCACAAGTGCCGACGTCGGGTCAGGACGTGCTGACGTACGGTCAGGCCGGCTCGAAGGAGACGATCGCCCGCATCCCGGGGGGCACGAGCGCGACGTAAACTCCCTGGTCGAGGGACGCGGCGACGGCGCAGAGACGCTCCCAACCCCACGAGGCGATATCCCCGGCGCGAAGATCGGTCCGCACGTGGGAGTCCCGCACGCCGACCGGGTAGGCCGGCTTCGCCATCCGGCTCGGCTTGGCCCAGGGACGGCCGCCTTGACCCAGCGGCAGAACGAATTGAGGTCCCCGCCGTGGGCGGAGGCGATCTCGGCGGCGAACCCATTGCGATTTTTGCTTGGGGGCCATGAATAATGACGAAGATTGCTTTTTGTGAATCCCAGATGTCGACGATGACATCCATGGGGGAGCCAGCGGAACGTCGCATGAACCTCATTCTGAATCATGCGCGCATCAAGGCTGGCGTGAATTTCCGTCCTGTCTGGCTGCGTGCATTGCGAGCACCGAACCTGATGGGACTGGCTCGGTGACAATGCCCCGGGTCGCCTCGCCCCGTCGCGAGTGTAGGGACAGCCACAGGCCATCCGGGAAGGGAAGGCGTCCTACAATACATAGCAAGAAGCCCGGCAGGTGATGAGTCGACTCACGCACGATGGATGCAATGCTCGTCAAATCCTTGCTTGAAGGGCTTGGCCGGTCCTCCGGATGGGTGTGCCAGTCGCCGAGATATTCGAGGCCACGGGCGTGAAAGGAATGGATGTCTCGTTGTTCGGAAGCCCGATCAGGCCAGAAGCCGTAGAGGCCACGTTGATCGCTCTTACGTGGCCCGGTCGCTTCGAGGATCGTCCAGTTCGACGGACGGATCGATCCGAACAGTTGGCCACCAGCTTCCCGGTGATAGCATCGCTTTTGGCGATGCCCGGCGAACGTAGCCAGGGCCTCGGCGGAAATGCGTACCCGGATGTCGCCCGCCTGCAGGGTTAGCGCGCTCATTAGGCCTGCCACCAGGGGCCCGCTGCCATTCCGCCCAGCGGGTCCGGGGTCCCGCGCGTCGCAAGCCACATCAGCGTCCACGAGCCCTCGGCGTCATCGAGGGTCGACGCATCGACGAGCCAGGATCGCCAGGCGCTCTCGGTCTGCCTGCCCCTGAGGAAATCCAGTGCGAGGCGGCTGGTGAGTGCCTCGGCTTGGGCAAGCTCGATCGCGCCGAACGGGGATGTCAGCGCGCCGCATTCGACCGGCGGAGGTTTTTTGCTTTTGGAGGCGACCATGCGGGCGTTGCCCGCAGCGTCGTATCCGGCGGCGAACGAGGTGCCGGGCATGAGCAATGCCGCATGGGACGCAAGCGCATGGGCTTCCATCCATCCGTACATCGCGGGAATACCGTTCCCCGGGGACGACAGGTGATGATCGAGGAAGGCGTTCGCCGCCCATGAACCCGTGCAGGCAATGACGAGGTCGAGGTCCGCCAAGGCCGTTGGATTGGACGCCAGAAGGGCCTGCAGGGTCGTATCGAATGCCTTGATCGAGCCGATGTCGGGATTCTCGCGAACGAGCGTCCGAGCGAGAGCTGAGGCCTTCGCGCGGTGGACGTCACCGGCCCCCAATTGATGGCGCCGGATGTTTTCCCAACCCAGCGTTTCGGGATCGACAAGGACGAGATGGCCGACGCCGGACTTGGCGATGAGCCGTGCGACACCCGACCCGAGGGCCCCGCATCCGATAATGCCGACGCGCTTACCCGTCAGGATATCGAGCTTCGCGTAGGGCAGCCGGGTATTGGCCGCATCGAGGGCTTGGCACCTAAGACGCCTCAGATCGTAGCGTGAGCAGAGAACGGAAGCCGGAACCTGACCGCGAGGGTAATCCCGTTCCATGACCTTGCGGTGCACCGTCGGTCGCTTCGGGTCGGGGGTGCGCGACAGCATGACGGCAACCGCATGACGTCTGCCGGACGGGGCCGCGCCGGTCAGCACGAGCGGAAGCGCCTTGGGCATCTGAAGGAGCAGTTCGCCCAACATCTCGCATCCCGTGTCGGAACGCTGCTCGACGAGGCTCCAGAGCTCCGCGCCGCTCGTCGGGTATCGATCGGGGCGAGGCAGGGTCGTCAGCTCTATGGTAGCCGTCCGACGGAGATGGACCGGGTCTGCGCCGTGCCGATGCCGCCACCACCTCCGCGCCTCGCCTCCCGATGCGAAGACGTAGGTCGTCACCCCGTTTCCGGTCCATGACGCGGAGGCGGTGCCATGCCCGGGCGGCAGCAGGATCGCAGCCGCGTGATCCGCGACGGCATCCTGCGCCCAGTACAGACCGAAATCTTCCTCGAAGTCGTCTCGCTCGCCACCGGCCGCGACGTCACGGAGCAGCTGCCGGGCTTCGCCCAGGGCCGAGGCCACCGCCATGACGGGATCGGATGGCACTTCCGGGTTGCGCAGGCAAAGCTTCCCGTCGCGTTCGACGTGCGGCATGCGCTCGGTCTCGCCGGCCAGGTGCACCGTCGGCTTCGAGTATGGAAAGTGGCGGTCGACCACCACAACGATTTCAAGGCCGAGGGTGCGGAGGCGCCAGCCCGCGGAGCCGGCGTCGCCGCGGAGGATCGGGTCGTCGGGCCGCACGCGACCGAGATAGTGACGCCCCAACCCCCGGAACCAGGCATCGATGGCGTCGTGGGGCTCGGTCACGACCGGGGGAACATGTACCGTCACGCGTAGCCATGCCCGCCGGATTTGATGACCGCAGGCCCGCTGGTTTTCCCGTCGAGGTCCTTCTCGTCGTCGGGATCGGGTTGAAGACCGAAGAAGTCGGAACGGAAGAACCTATCCCAGGCTCTCATCGCCTCTTGATGGGTACAATCGGAATCGTCGAGGATGCCGAGGTGGGCGAGCTTCTCGGTGATCTTCTTGCGCAGGAACTCCGTCTTGGCGTCCCCGGCCTCGACGATGCGTTCGTTCAGCGTCGGATGGTCGACCGCGCTGTTCCAGGCAAGCCGATCGCGAATGGCGACGAGAACGTCCCTGAGGGCTTCGTCGTCCCGGTTGGGACGCTCAATGAAATGATCGCTCACCAAGCGTGAGAGCGCGAAGCCGCTGGCGATCTTTCCCTTCCAATGCGGCCGGCTGCGGGCAAAGGCCTTGACCAACCGCACCACCCTGACGAACTGCCCACGATCGCCGTTCGTCGAGGAATCGCCGCACGCTTCGTTGTTGCGCCGCTTGAACCATTTTGTGACGTTGAGCGCGTCTGACGGCTTCCAGTCCGCGCCGGCAAGTTCGAAGGTTTCGGTAACGACGCCGGTCCATTGATCCTTCGTGCGGGTCCGACGGTAGACAGGGACGTCCACGTGATAGCCGCCGCTGTAGTAGACGCGGACGCAGTTCGTCCGCACCTCCGGCTTGTCGTTGAAGAAATCGTCCTGCAGGGCCGCGCAGACCATCTTGCGGACGTCCAGCGCGGATCTGTCGGCACCGCGATCGCCGACGAGCGCCGCCTTATCGAAGTAGGCTCCGTCGTCGATGTCGAAGTCCCCGTCCCCATCCTGGATCATGGTCCGCATGGCGTAGGAGCCCTGGGTTTGCGAACCGAACGGCGCCGGCTCGCCATCGCGGATCAGGCCGCGACGGAGGCGCTTACGATTGGTCTTGGCCTTGGACAGGATGTCCGAACGGCCGTCGTCGTCCATCCGCACCCGCTCCTTGTGGAAGCCGCGGACCTCTGCGTTGGCGTTCATCATCGCGTGCTCTCCCAAGTCAGGCCGTCCACCGGCATCGTCGGCAAATCCATCATGAGCGACCGGACCATCTGACCGTCGGGGTTGCGGGGATCGTCGCAGGAGCTTTTCGTGATGTCCGCATCCGAGCAGGCCTGCTGAACAAGCCGTGCGATGGCTCCCTTCCGCGTGTCGTCCAAGGCGAGGAACGGCATCATCTCGGCGGGGACGTCCTTCTTCGGGAAGCGAAGCGTGCGCACCGGCCTGCCCAGGTCTGTGAGTACGTTCGAGAGGAGCCTCGCCATATTGTCGTAGGCGAATTCCTGCGCGGAGATACTCAACGGGGCCACGTCCGCGCCAAGCTTCCATCCGAGGATGGATCGATGGGCATGCGCGCCGTCTATGTGCTCTCCCTCGGGCCTGGAGCAGGTTCCAAGGGAGAAGATCTCGATCGGCTGGTCCCGCTCGGCTACCATGAGCGCGTCGAGTAGGCCGACCAGGATCGGGTTGTTGGCCCAGAGTCCGCCGTCGGCGAAGACCTGCTTCAGTCCATGCGTCGCCATCGGATCGTCGATGCTCGCGAGGGAGCGATAGATCGGGGCGGCGCTCGAAGCGAGGCAGACGTCGGCCAGGGGGTATTTGTCGTCGCGAACGCCGCTTTTCGGCGTCTTCTTGAAGACCCAGGCGCGATGCGTCTTCATCAGCACGCTGGGGATCGAGAGCGAGATGCCGCGACGCTCGAAGACGTCGAGCATGGTGACGTCCCCCAGGACATCATGAAGGGCATTCCTGAGGGCGCGGTCCCCGGCGCGGACGAAGGTCCGTCCCCTGAGGGCCCGGTAGATCGCGCTGCCCGTTCCCTTGATCCGGTGCGGGAATATGGCCGCCCCGTGCTTCTCGTATAGGGCCATCACGTCGCTGAGCGGCTTTCCGATGGCCAGGGCGCACGCGACGATGGCGCCGGTGCTCGTTCCCGTGATGAGATCGAACCCCCCGCCGAGGTCGAGGGCATCCTTTTTTCGCGTAAGCGCGAAATGCGTGACCAGGCGATCGAGGAACGCGGCGGTATAAATGCCGCGCATGCCCCCGCCGTCGAGGCTGAGGACCCTGTACGGCCTCGGTCCATCTCCCTGCGGTTTGTCATCCTCGATCATGCCACATCCCTGCGAATCAGCTAATACGCTAATCAGCATATTTTGCTTTCGCCGAGAGTCAAGGAGACCGTGCGGGCATCAGCCGAACAGCGTCGGCTCCACGGGTCGAGCGGTCAGGTATCGTAGCTGGAGCAACCGAACGCGGGCGGCATCGCGCGAGACCTGGAAGGTCCGCATCACCACGTCCATCAGCGATGTCGCCGCCGCATCCGTGACGTGGAACGGGGGAAGCGCAGCGATCGCATCGAGACGTGGACGAAGGAGGTCCCGTAATGCGGTGCGGGGCATGAGATAGGCGCCCGAGGCATAGCCGGCCTGCCACTCCATCCAATCCGTGACGGGGGCATCGAGGATGCCGTCGCGCTTGCAGACGATCCGAAGTTCGGCCGCGGCTGGAAGGAGGTCGCCGGACGAGAAATGGGACTGAAACAGCCTATCATGCAGGCGGACGTGGCCGAGCTCGTGTGCCAAAGTCGTCCGATACCGGTTTGCGCGTCGATCCTCGGTGGACAGGCTTTCGGTGATCTCGATGATCGGGGACTTGCCGATGTGGATGCGGGTGACGCCTTCGACGTCCGTCCCATCCGCGGAGAGATCCGAATAGACGTCGAGATGCATGACATGCTGCTCGATCAGGAGGCAAAGATCCTCGGTCGCGAGCGGGTACGCGATCTTGCCGCGATGCTTGAGGAGAAAGGCCGCTGTCAGCGCCTCACTCTCGCGATCGATTTCCATGGGTTCGAAATGGGGGCGTCTAGGAAACCGTTTCGTGGCATCGGGCACCCACTGAACCATTGCTACCTCGTCGACTTACGGAAGGCGTTGAATAACTGAACGACATCGTCCTGCTTGGCACCGGCCGAGCGGATGTCTTCAGGAAATGTTCCGGCAAGATAGAAAAGATATTCGGATCTTACATTGAGCGCTTTTGCAAATTGCTCAATTATATGGTCCGAGGTCGGATTGCGACGGTTTCTCTCTATATCATTGAGATATTGAGGTGAGATTGGCTTGCCATCTTCTTCTCTCAATATCATCGCCGCCAGTTCCTTTTGACTTATTCCCTTTTCCTTTCGTGTCCCCAAAATAAAGGATCCGAACGTCTCTGGCATGCCCGTGCTCCCTTCGAGCTGATATGCTGATCAGCGTAGCACGCGGAGGATTCGGTGTCCGTTGCGAACATGTCGCGAATTGAAACTCGGTAAGTGCCCCCCGATCGGTAGCGTTGGCTGAGGACTTGCGAACAATGTCCGCTCTGAGGGCTCCGACGAAGCTCTGAACAAGCGCGCGGATCTCTCGAATTCTCTCGAACGACAGAAGGAGCACGTGCGGACGGTGAAGGCGCGGGGTTTCTGGCGACGGGTCATCCAGGACATGCGGGAGATCCTGCCAGAGCAAGAGGCGCTGCACGTGAGCGACATCACCCTGCGGATCGGCGCGGATCTTGTCCAAGAGGCCGGCGAGCACGTGCAGGTCTGGATCGTCGAGACGGTCAGGGGTGCGATCGACGAGCGGATGTACCGCAATCGCTACTTCGTGACCGAGGGCGGGGACCGCTACCGGAAGCGCAGGGCGGAGGATGGCGGGGTCGCGGGGTGACCCCGTCGCGCCCGGGTCGAGACTTTCCGGGGTCCCGGAAGGTGGGCTTCGTCACGGACGAGGTCCGCGGTGCCCCTCGCATCGTTTCATCGTGGGCGACGTTGACCTTGTCCTGAAGCATCCGATGCGGCGGAAAGCCTTGCGTCGCCCAAGAGCGGCCGGATGCGGGAACGGAAGGAAACGGTATGCCGACGCCCATGTTCGACGAGAGCAACATCACCTGGCGGACGCTCGATTGGCTGCCGCACATCGCGTTCTTCGTCTACAAGGTCGACGAGGAGAACCGCATCGTCGACGTGGTGTTCAAGTTCGCGGCGAACCAGAAGGTGATGCTGCACCGGCATAAGAGCCCGTACGTGACGCTCGTGATGCAGGGCGAGCTCCGGTTCTATCGCCCGGACGGGACGCACAAGGAGACCCGCCCGACAGGCAGCTATGTCTCGGGCGTCGCGAACGGCGAACCGCACCTGGAGGGCGGCGGCGACGAGGATGCCATCGTGTTCTTCAGCAACCGCAACATCGAGGACGCGCTCTACGAGTTCCTCGACCACGCGGGCAATCCGGTGCAGGTCCTCGGCATCGCGGACTTCAAGGCGCAGCTCGAAGAGCAGGTCGCGACGGGGACATACGAGAAGGTCACCGCCAGGGCCGCATGAAGGCGCGGCAACGCCAGGGATGTGGCAATCATCCCCGGCGTTCGTAGGCGACCGATCTAATTAGCTCGTACGGACCCGGACCGGTCCCCGGCCTCAGAGGCGTGTGGTGAGGTTGGTGAGCCAAGCCGGTGAGGCGTTGACCAAGGCGGTCTCGGCGGCCTTGTCGTAGCCCGAGGCGATCATCAGGCCGGTGGCGACGAGGATCAGGCCCAACGCCGCCTTCAGCCCCTTGCCCAGCCCCATCATGCGGTCGCGCCATCGCATCAGCACCTCGCGCGACAGGGTGCCGAGCAGGAGGAGCGGCAGGGCCGCACCGAGGCCGAACAGGAGCATGGTCAGGGCGACGATGCCGAGATCCCGGCCCTGCGAGGCGAGCAACGAGGCCGCCCCGAGGGTCGGTCCGACACAGGGGCTCCACACCGCACCGAGCAGCATCCCCACGCCGAACTGGCCGAGAAGGCCGGCGGTCGAGAAGCCGCCGAACCGGCTCTCGGTCCAGTTGTTCACCGGACCGGCGGCCACGGCCAGCCGCGTCTGGGCCGCCGGGACCATCAGAACCAACCCGATCAGGATCAGCATGATGGCCGCGCCGGTCCGGAAGATGCCGGCGTCGAGGCCGATAGCGAAGCCGAGCGTCGCCACGAACAGGCCGATGATCACGAACGACAGGGCCAGGCCGGCGGCGAGGGCCGCCGGTCCGAGCCTGTGCTCCGACGCCGCCGCGCCGAGCACCAGCGGCAGCAACGGCAGCACGCAGGGGGACAGCACCGAGAGGATGCCGGCGAGGAAGGCGAGGCCCAGGCTCGTGACCATGGCGTGGCCTCAGATCGCTTTGTCGAGGAGCGAGGATATCGCCTCGGGCTTGGTCTCGCCGGCCGAGCGCCCGGTCTCCTTCTCACCCTTGTAGGTGATGAGCGTGCTCTGCATCGTCGCGCCGAACTTCTTGACCACGTCCTTGCGGCTGTCGAAGTCGACGTCGAACACCTGCAGGTCCTTGAACTTCGGGTCGGCCTCCAGCTTCGACAGGATCGGCTTCTGGGCGGCGCAGGTGGTGCACCACGGGGCGGTGATGTGCACCAGGATCGGCTTGCCGGCCTTCTGGGCCGCCTCGAACGCGCCGGGGGTGTAGGCGCTCTCGGCGGCGCCGGCGGCGGTGCCGAACAGCATGGGGGCGACGGCGAAGGCGGCGAGCAGGATGCGGCGGGTGGTCATGGATGTCTTTCCTTCGTGGATCGGTCGAGGTGAAAGAGGGCTCAGTTCGAAACCTCGGTGATGGCGCGGTCGACGTTCACGCGGGCCGACCAGTCCTTGGCGCTGTCCTGGCCCTTGAGATCGATGAGACGGGCGGCGGTGACGTCGACGTTCTTAAAGTCGGCCCCGGCGACGGTCGCGCCGGTGAGGTTGGCCCCCGACAGGTCGGAACCCATCAGGATCACGTCGGTCAGGTCGGCGTCGGTCAGGTCGGCGTATTCGAGGCGCGAGCGCCCGAGGTTCGCCCCCTTCAGGTTGGCGCCCTTGAGGTTCACCGAGACGAACACGGCCCGCATCAGGCCCATGGACTGGTTCTTGATGTCAGCGCCGCCCTTGAGGTCGACCAGCGTCGCCCCGGCCATTTTCGCGCCCTTGAAGTCGCCGATGGGCATCGACCGGCTGAGGTCGGCCCCGCTGAGGTTCGCATCCCGAGCGGTGATGCCGAACATCTTGGCGCCGACGAGCTTGGCGCCCGAGAGGTCGGCCTTGATGAACCAGGCTTGCTCCAGGTTCGCGCCGGATAGGTCGGCGCCTCGCAGGTTGGCCTTGTTCAGCCGGGCGGTGCGCAGGTTCGCGCCCTTCAGGTTCAGGCCCGACAGGTCGAGGCCAGCGAGCGCCTTGTCTGAAAGGTCAATGGGCTTGCCGTCGGCCTTGGCGATCAGCGCCTCGACGTCGGCCCGGGTCATCTCGGCCTTGGTCATCGCCGCCGAGCCCATGTCGGCGCCCAGGAGCAGGTCCTGCTCGGCATGGGCGGGGGCGGCCAGGAGCACGGAGGCGAGCAGAAGGGGGACGAGGCGTCGCATGGTTTCTCCCGATTTTCCGCCTTGGCCCATCGAAAGCCTGCGCTTCCTTACGGACTTGCCGGACGGTTTTTTGTTCAGTGACCACAGTGGTATGGAGCGCCGACGCAAACGTCTGTGACCCAGGTCACCGAAACCTGCAGATTCCGGATCTATAACGCTTGGGTCATGGGCATGGCGGCATCCAACGACCGCCGGCCTCGGGAGGACGACCATGCAGACCGCCCATCAGATCGAACGCTGGATCGAGCGCTTTCCACTGGTCCGGAACTTCAGTGCGAGCCATCTCCAGATCGCGCGCGGCAACGTGCATTTCCCCGTGCTTGAGTCCGGTGCGATTGCCTACGAACTCCAGGGTGCGTGTGCGAATTACCTCATGTGCATCGATGGGAGGACCCGGGTGTTCCGGATGTCCGAGACCGGCCGGGAGATGCTCATTTACAAGGTCGGCGCAGGCGGGACCTGCGTCCTCACCACCCAGTGCCTCCTGTCGGGCGGCGGCTTCCCGGCGCAGAGCGTCGCCGAGGCCCGGACGGAGCTTGCCGCATTGCCGGCCGACACCTTCCGGCAGCTGATGCGGGAGAGCGACGAGTTTCGGGACTTCGTCCTCGACGACTACACCAAGCTCCTGACCGCCGTGTTCGACCTCGTCGAGGAGGTGGCCTTCGCACCGCTGGAACAGAGGCTTGCGCGACGCCTGCTGGTCGAGGCCGATGCGGACGGCATCGTCTGGAAGACGCACCAGCAACTCGCGTCCGACGTCGGCAGCGTCCGCGAGGTCGTCAGCCGCCTGCTCGGTGAATGGGCCGATACCGGTCTGGTCGAGATCCGCCGCGGGCAGGTCCAGGTCATGGACCGGGCCGGCATAGCCGCCGGAAGATTGAACTGACGGTTCTCCGAGCGCAGGCATCGACGGCACTACGGAGGTCGACGTTCACCCAGTGAATAGGACTTGGTCGTCGCTGCAGACGGCCAGGAGCGTCGTGACGACATCGTTGGCGGACCGGCACCACCAGTATCCCTCCTCGGCGTTGAAGCCGTGGATCGGGAACGTCGCGACGAACTCCTCGACGTGACCGGCGGCCTCCTCGCGGCTCGCGAAGCCACCCTTGTGGACGCCCGCCCAAGAGACGGGCTGTCCGGGTCCCAGCGGTCGCTCAAAACGATGCACGCACGCCATCGGTCATCTCCGCGTTCCGGGCGAGCCCGACCGTAGCCGATCCCCGTATCGTCGCCAGGGACCGAGCGAGGCATCTCAAGTGCCATCCACCGAGACAATGCCCCGCGCCGCGCACCGCCCCTGCCGCTTCCTGATGCCGGCCACGAGCGCATCGTGGCCGGGCCGGCCCCGCCGTTGCAGGCGACCCGCGATGTGGTCGAGGATCAGGATGAGGTCTCCCCTCCGGACGACGGCGGCCTCCAACCGATCCAGGACGAGGTCGAACCTGTCCGCATGGCCGGGCGTGTTCGGCGTGAGGCGTTCGAGCGCGTCCGCCCAGACTTCAACCGTCGTATCCATCGAGGCTCCCTGGATGACGGGCCCGGCCGGCTTCTCACGACCTGGACCTCGTGGCGCCTCGATTGTGGTGCCGAGGCACTACGGGCAACGGGTGAGCACGCGGTCCTACGGATGGACGTAGGTGAAGCCCATTCCCTGGAGCCGGACCAACTCGGCGACCCCGCTCGGGACGATGTCCTCCTCCGTCACGCCGTGCAGATCGTGCCAGTCGATCTTCCTCTGGATCAGGGTGTTCTTGCAAATCAGGAACTTGACGCCATCGGCTTTCAGGGCGTCGATTTGGCCTGCGAGCTTGGGGTCGTTCGAGGCCGTCTTGAACAAGTCGACGCCATCGCCGAAGTCGACCACCTGAACCTGGATGTGGTCCTTGCCCACGGCCTCGATATGGTTCTTCATGTTGCCGAGAATGTGCTTGAAGTAGGTGGCGTTGTCCGGCGCGCCGCCGTCGTTCTGGTAGACGACCTTCTGGTCGGAATAGTACCCCGCGGGTACCTCGCTTGCCGCCATGGCCGGGACCACCATCAAGGCGAGAAGGGACAGGGCCGCGGTGAACGTCCGGCGTCTCATGGGCATCTTCCTTCCGATGGTCGTGGTGTGGTGGGGGATCAGGCGGCGGCCTTCGGCTTGGCCATCCACTCCCGGCCCTTGAGTATCCGGTTCCCAGAAGCGGACGGGCAGAAACCACCCAACTTTGTCACTCACGGGTGTCCGGAAGACGATGGGCAAACGGACGTTTCCGTTCACGATCCAACCCATCCGCAAGAAGCGCTGTCGTCGTTCCCCCGAAGCAGACGTTCGTCGGCCGTCCGGCAACTTCAGCTTGGGGTGGGAAGCGGAAGTTGGCTCAATGCCCGGGAGCGGACCTTTGGCTTCGCGCGCTTTCCAGCCGCACGCCTCGGGCCAGGGAAAGGGTGTGAAGGTCGATGCAGCGGGGAATAGGAACCGCAGGCATCGGCTTATGGACTGCTCATAACCCCCCGTAGGCGATTGGTAATTTTAACATATGTCGGTAGGCTGATCGCGTCATCAGCATGCTCGTTCCAGTGCTAACGCTCCGGAAGCGCCTGCTTACGCGCTCAGGAGGGCGCAGCCTTATGGCCTCGGTAGAAAGCAAAACTGCACCTGGGCTGCTCGTGCGTCGCCTGGAACGTATCGGCCACCTCTCGGATGAGGAAAGAAGGGCTGTCGAAAATCTACCAATGAAAATTCAGCCGCTTCGAGCTCGGCAGGATATCGTCCTCGACAAAGAGAAGCCCGAGCACAGTTGCCTGATCGTGGAAGGCTGGGCGTACCGCTACAAGCTTCTCGGTGAGGGCCGCCGCCAGATCCTGTCGTTCCACGTGCCCGGCGACGTGCCGGATCTGCATAGCCTGCACATCGAAACGATGGATCACAGCCTCGGGGCTTTGACAGCGGCCACGATCGCCTTCATCTCGCACGAGGTCCTGCTAGACGTTACCCGGCGCTTTCCCGGTCTCGCGGGCATCATGTGGCGTGAGACCCTGATCGATGCAGCGATCTTCCGTCAGTGGATCGCCGGCATGGGGCAGCGCGACGGGTTCGGGCGCTTGGCGCATCTGATCTGCGAACTCTACTGCAAGCTGGAAGCCATCGGCCTTGCGGCCGAGCACCGTTGCACGCTGCCGATCACACAAAGTGAACTTGGCGATGCGCTTGGCCTTTCCAGCGTCCACACCAACCGCGTCTTACAGGAGATGCGGGCTCAGGGTCTTATCGAGCACCGCACGCGGGCGCTCAATATCATAAATTGGAACGGGCTCGTGCAGGTCGCGGAATTTGACCCTTCCTACCTGCAACTCGGCTAATAGGCTGGAGACGAACCGCTCCAGCATTTGGCGGCCTCACAAACACACGTTGTTGCCAGCATCGGTCGAGCTACCTACCGTTGATGCATCGTGGGTCTCGACACCGGCCGCCCGCGCTTGTGAGACACTTGTGCTCCCGGCCATGCAGCGTCGAGAGCTTTATGCCCCGCTACTTCTTCGACATCCATGATGGCATCAACAAGCGCGATGAGGTGGGCACCGTCTGTGACGACATCCAGGCGGCTGCGCTCGAAGCCAAGCGCCTGCTACCATCAATCGCCAGTGACGAGATCCCGAAGGACGGTGAGCGCCAGACCATCACCGTCGTGGTGACGGATGAGAACGGACACGCCGTCTACTCAGCGGCTTTGACCTACGTCGGCACGTGGCTGCTTCGGTAGCGACAAGTCGACGTTCGAGCCGCCTTCGACTTTTCAACTTCGAAAACGGAAGTGGCGGTCCTGCTTGTGGGGACAAAGGCAGGACCGCCGCAGCGGTTCGGGGGGAACAGCCGGCTGCTTAGGCAGCATCGATGAGAATGTACCAGACAGGTTGCTGAAGAATGAGCAACGGCCAGCATTTCGTAGCAGTCTCATCAGACTGGATCAGTCTCAGCCACGGTTCCGCGTGCAGCCTCCGACTCTACAAATGCGATGCAGAGAGGTGGTTCGGTTTGTCTGAACAGCGACCTGGACTTGGATAAGTGGAGTCCTGCCAGTTTCAGGCGGCCGCGGGATGCGGCAGCCTGTCGAAGTAGGCCTGGTCGGGTGTCTGCCGGCCGAGGCTCGAATGAGGCCTGCGCCCATTGTAGAAGGCGAGATATCGGCCGATCGAGGCACGGGCCGTGCTGACGGTATCGTAGGCGTGCAGATAGATCTCCTCGTATTTGACCGACCGCCATAGCCGCTCGATGAAGACGTTGTCGCGCCACGCGCCCCTGCCGTCCATGCTGACGGCGATATCGGCCTCCAGCAGTACGCTGGTGAAGGCGTGGCTCGTGAACTGCGAGCCCTGATCGCTATTGAAGATTTCCGGCTTGCCGTGCCGGGTCATCGCTTCCTCTAGAGCCTCGACGCAGAACTCAGCCTCCATCGTGATCGAGAGGCGCCAGGACAGCACTCGGCGGCTGAACCAATCAATCACGGCAGCAAGGTAGACGAAGCCGCGGGCCATCGGCACGTAGGTGATGTCCATGGCCCAAACCTGATTGGGTCGATCGATCGTCAGCCCGCGTAAGAGATACGGGTAGATCTTGTGCCCCGGCGCAGGCTTCGAGGTGTTCGGTTTGCGGTAGAGCGCTTCAATCCGCAGGCGCTTCATCAGCGTCACGACATGGCAGCGTCCGATCGCGATACCCTCCTTGTTCAGGAGATCCCGCAGCATCCGGCTTCCCGCGAAGGGAAGCTCAAGATGCAGCTCGTCCATCCGCCGCATCACGGCGAGATCGGCTACCGGGATCGGACGTGGCAGATAATAGACGCTGCCCCGGCTGATCCCGAGCGCCTTGACCTGACCGGCGATGGGGAGATCGTGACCGCGATCGATCATCGCTTTGCGCTCAGCAGACCGGCCTTTCCGAGCGCACCGGACAAAAAATCGTTGGTCAGCGTCAACTCGCCGATCTTGGCATGCAGCGTCTTCACGTCGATGGCCGGGGCCGCCTCCGGCCGGGCCTCTGATCCGAACACCCCGGCAGCCCCATCGAGCAGCTGGGCTTTCCAGGCCGTGATCTGGTTGGGATGGACATCGAACTGCTGGGCCAACTCGGCCAGGGTCTTCTCACCCTTCAGAGCGGCCAGAGCCACCTTCGCCTTGAAAGCCGGAAGGTGATTCCGGCGCTGTCGCTTGCTCATCGTCGCTCCTGATCCGCGGCCATCCTGGCCGCCGTCAGGCAGAAATTCCACTCAGCCCCCTGTGCAGATTCCCCGAGCCACCTCTGCAGTGAGCGCGAGACTGAGGGTTCGCAATGGTGTCAAAGGCTTGCACAAGCGCGAGCGTCTCGGCTTCCCGGAGAGCCGAACCACCCTCGCCAAAGAGAGCGGTCACAGGTTGGTTCAGAGCGCGAGCGATGCGCTCCAAATTATCGCGCACTATGGCCGGGTCGCGCGGTGTTTTTGACATGGATCATATATAGGGTTTGGCATACCAAAGTCCCGCTTAACTTAACGGCATGCCGGCCGCCTTCGGCCCGATCTCGCTAGCTAGGTGTGTCCCTATGATTTTGAGCGCCTTACCAATCGTCTCGATGTCAGTATCATCACCCGTTGCACAAGCTTCTAAGTAAGCAGCAATCAAATTATCAACGAGGTGGCTGATTGCCTCGTCATCCATTGCGAGTAGAGGGTTTTGGACAATTTCCTGTTCTGCGCCGTCTATTGAACGCTCGGGAAGTGATCTTAGTAACGTACGAGATTTGCGGATCGCCTCCCGGGATGCATCGATGATCGAGCGAGACGATTGCAGAACGCCCCAAGAGTGGTTCAGTCGCTTGCGCGAATGTTTAAGTTCGCTCTGAACAACTTGATCAATGAATACATGCTTAGGCATAAGCGATTTGTCCGCTGCTAGACTAGCAACATTCTAAGGCGCGTTGCTCTAGAGAGCCGCACCACAGTCAACATTATGGTTTTTGCCTTGTTCCCTCGCCTTTTGGATAAAGATCGGCAATGGGACCGGTAACTTAGTACAAGCGGTTATCCGGATCAGGCGAGGTCATGTTCCGCGCCAGCAGCCTCCCTGCCGTCATCAGCGGGATTACGAGCGACGAGCCTGCTCCTTTGCCGCCCTCGATCATGGAGCGGATGCGCGCGGCCATGTTGTCCATCGCGAACGGCTTCGTCAGCACCGCCATGCCCGGCGGAAGCGTCCCATTCCCGAGGATCGCGTTCTCCGCATAGCCGGTGATGAACAGCACCTTAAGGTCAGGGCGATGGTTCCGCGCCGCGTCCGCCATCTGCCGCCCGTTCATGCCGCCAGGTAGGCCCACGTCCGTCACCAGCAGGTCGATGCGCACATCCGATTGCAGAACCTTGAGACCCGTCGCGCTGTCACCCGCCTCGATGGCCACGTAGCCGAGATCTTCGAGGATGTCGGTGACGAACATGCGCACGGTGGGCTCGTCGTCCACGATCAGCACGGTCTCGCCGGCCTGCGAGCGCGGGAATTCCACCATCCGCTCGCCCACCGTCTCGTCCTCGACCGCTCCGTAGTGCCGGGGCAGGTAGATGCAGACGGTCGTGCCCTGGCCGACCTCGGAGTAGATGCGGAACTGCCCGCCCGACTGCTGGGCGAAGCCGTAGATCATCGACAGCCCTAGCCCCGTGCCCTCGCCGATGGGCTTGGTTGTGAAGAACGGCTCGAACACCCGTGCGACCACCTCCGGCGGCATGCCGGTGCCGGTGTCGGTCAAACTGAGGGCGAGATACTGCCCTTCCGGCATGCCGTGCTGGCTCGCCGCCCGCTCGTCCATCCACTTGTTGGCCGTCTCGACCGTGATGCGGCCGCCTTCCGGCATCGCATCCGGTCAAGCCTTCGCATGGTAGACCGCGAGAAAGATCCGGACCGCCTCGTCGACATGGCCTTGCATGCGCTCGGTGCCGACATCGTCCCTATGGGGAATGAACAGGCGCACCGGGACGATATTTCCGATGATCAGTCCGATGAACATATTCGCTGCGAGTTCTGGGTCGTCCCCGATGAACGTGCTGCGGGCCTGGGCGTCCTTCAGGTATTCTGTCAGCTTGTGCAGCGTACGACCGGGGCACATGGCGTAGAAGGCTTCACCCAGGGCGGGATTACGCGAGACCTCGGCGACGATGATGCGTGCAAGCGCCGACATTTCCGGCATGACCATCGATTCGTAGAGGTTCGTCCCGACAGCCTTGAGGACGGTTGGCAGCGGCCCGGTACTTTCGAGGTCGGTATCGATCCGCTGTCGGAGTTCGAGCGTACGATTGCCCACCACCTCGATGAACAGGTCATCCTTCGAACCGAAGTGGCGGTAAACCGTCTCGGTCGAAGCGCCGGCTTCGACCGCCACCAGCCGCATCGTGGTTTCGGTAAAACCGTGCTTGAGGAACACCTGTTCCGCGACCGCCGCGATCTCCGCACGACGCCGATCGCCGCGTGGAACACGAACTCGCGAGCGCTTTTCCGAACCGACCGTTTCGCTTGACATAACCACCTGTTTCTAGATTAGAAACGAAACGTTCGGTTCAGATGTTCCTATCGGCTTCGGATGGGCGCGTCCACATCATCTCGCTGAGAGCTTAGCGAGGGCAAAGGCTTACGTTCCCCGCCATGCGCGAAGACGATGTAGACGACTTCCGATCGCCGACGCGGTCCGCAAGCCGACGGGACATGCTTGATGTCGGCTCGATGCGGCGCGCAGGGGCCCGGTACGACGACAGCCATCCCGACGCCGTCGACGGGCGGCGGCGCCCCTCCGACGAAGGTGCGCGTCCGAACCGGGATAGGTCCGCTCGGGACGACGACGACCGATCTGCGGCTGACCGCCGTGACGACGAACGGCCCCACCGCAGCCGCGACGAGCAGGACCGTCGCGACCAGAGGTCGGACGCCGGACGTGACCGAGGCCGGAGCGAGGATGCCGACAAGCGAGAAGCCAAAAAGAAGTCGGACGCAGACAAGGGCGACGACGAGAAGGAGGACAAAAAGAAGTCGGACGACGACGAGGACGACCAGCGGGCTCGGAAGAAACGCCGGCCGCTGGTGATCGGGATCGCCGCCGTGGTCCTGCTGCTGCTGGCCGGGGGCGGTCTGTACTACTGGCTGTCCACCCGCGGGAAGATCAGCACCGACGACGCCTACACCGACGGCAACATCGTCAACGTCGCCCCGCAGGTCGCCGGACAGGTCATCGCCCTCGACGTCACCGACAACCAGTTCGTGCACAAGGGCGATCCGCTCTTCCGCATCGACCCGAGGCAGTTCGTCTTCAGCCGCGAGCAGGCCCAGGGCCAGCTCGACGCGAGCAACGCCCAGATCGCCAGTCAGAAACTGGGCGTCGAAATCGCCAAGAAGAACTTCCCCGCCTCACTTCAGCTTGCGCAGGCCAACCTCGATTCGGCCAAGGCCAACCTCGCGCTTCAGCAGGCCAACTACGACCGGCAGAAAAGCCTTCCGAAGCTCGCAACGACGCAGCAGGAGGTCGACACCACGGCGTCGAACTACCAACAGGCCAAGGCGCAGGTCGAGCAGGCCCAGGCCCGCCTCGTCCAGGCGATGCCGGTGCAGCAGAACATCGGCCAGTCCGAGCAGCAGGTCGACCAGCTGAAGGGCCAGGCCGAGCAGGCGAAGGCTCAGGTCGACCAGGCCAACCTCAACATCGAGTGGAGTGTGGTGCGCGCGTCCCAGGACGGCTGGGTCACGAAGCGCAACGTCAACGCTGGCGACTACCTCACCGCCGGGCAGCAGGTCATGTCGCTGGTCACCACCGACGTCTGGGTCACGGCCAACTACAAGGAGACCGAGCTCGACGGCATGCGCCCCGGGCAGCGGGTCAAGGTCACCATCGACGCCTACCCTGACCTCGACCTCCAGGGGCACGTCGAGTCGATCCAGCGCGGGTCGGGCTCGAAATTCTCCGCTTTCCCCGCCGAGAACGCCACCGGCAACTTCATCAAGATCGTCCAGCGCGTGCCGGTGAAGATCGTCATCGACAGTGGTCTGCGGAAGGACGAGCCACTGCCGCTTGGCGTCAGCGTCGAGCCCACGGTGTTGCTGAAGTGAGCGGTGCATCCGACGGTTGGAAGCCCGCCCACAACCCCTGGCTCATCGCCATCGCGGTGACGCTGGCGGCGTTCATGGAGGTGCTCGACACCACCATCGTCAACGTGGCCCTGCCCTACATCGCCGGGTCGTTGGCGGCCTCCAACGACGAGGCGACCTACACCCTGACGGCCTACCTCGTGGCCAACGGCATCGTCCTGACCATCGCGGGCTGGCTGTCCGACACCATCGGGCGCAAGCGCTACTTCCTGATCTGCATCGGCATGTTCACGGTCTCGTCGTTCCTCTGCGGGCTGTCGCAGAGCCTCGGCCAGATCATCATGTTCCGGTTGATGCAGGGCTTCTTCGGCGGCGGCCTTCAGCCGAGCCAGCAATCGATCATCCTCGACACCTTCCCGCCGGCCAAGCGCGGGGCCGCCTTCGGGGTGACGGCGGTGGCGACCGTCGTCGCACCCGTGCTCGGGCCGACGCTGGGCGGCTACCTCGTCGAGCATTCGACCTGGCGCTGGATCTTCTTCATCAACGTGCCGGTCGGGATCTTCACCCTCTTCGCCAACGCCTACCTCGTCCAGGATCCCCCATCCGAGAAGGAGAAGCGCTCACGCGGCCTAGATTACGTCGGCCTCGGGCTGATCATCCTCGGCATCGGCTGCATGCAGATCATGATCGACCGCGGCGAGGACGACGGCTGGTTCGGCTCGCCGTTCATCCGGACCATGGCGGTCCTCGCCTTCCTCGGGATCTTCGGCGCCATCTGCTGGCTGCTCACCGCGAAGAAGCCGATCATCGACCTGGGGGTGTTCAAGGACAGGAACTTCGCCGTCGGCTGCCTGCTCATCGGCGCCGTCGGGGCACTGCTCTACGCAGGGTCCGTGCTGATCCCGCAGTTCGCCCAGCAGGTGCTGGGTTACACCGCCCTCGATTCGGGCTTCATCCTGTCCCCGGGGGGCGTCGCGGTCATCGTGCTGATCCCCATCGTCGGCATCGCGATGAAGTTCGTTCAGACCCGCTACATCATCATGTTCGGGTTCGCCTTCATGGGCTGCGCGATGTTCTATTCGAGCCGGATCGCGCCCGACATCGACTTCCGAACACTGGTCCTGATGCGCACCTTGCAGACGGCGGCGCTCGCCTTCCTGTTCGTGCCGATCTCCACCGTTGCCTACCTGACGCTTCCCCAGAAGTACCGCAGCGACGGATCCGCCCTGTTCTCGATGTTCCGAAACGTGTTCGGCTCGATCGGGATTTCGCTTTCCACCGCCGCGGTGACGGAGCGGACGCAGTCCGATCAGGCCCACCTCTCGGCGTTCATGACGCCGCTACGTCAAGGCTACAACACGCTCATCCAGGAGAGCGAGCACACGCTCAGGTCGCTCGGACGCGCGGCCTCCGTGGTGCATCAGCAGGCCGTGGCGCACACCTACCAGACCTACATCAAGCAGGCTCAGGTGCTGGCCTACAGCAACGTGTACCAATACACGGCGCTGCTGGCGTTCCTCGTCGTGCCGCTGTGCCTGCTGATATCGGCCAAGACCGCGCAAGGCGGCGGCGGAGGACATTGAGATGACGCTTCGCCGATACCCTGAACGACGCACCTATGCGGCGCTCGTCGCCTCCGTGCTCGGCCTCGCCGGCTGCACGGTGGGCCCGGACTTCGCCACCCCGACGACCCCGCTCGCGGAGTCGAGCGACTACCTCGACACCGGACTTCCGGTCCGTCGGGCGGGACGTCTCCTGTCGCGCACGACCGAGGCCGAGCCTGACGTGGCGTGGTGGCAGGCCTTCCGGGACCCGGTCCTGTCCCAGCTTGAGGACCGCGTCGCCGCGCAGAACCTCGACGTGCAGACCGCGACCGCCCGCCTGTTCGAGAGCCGGGCCCAGCTCGGGAGCGCCGCCGCCGCCGGGCTGCCGACAATCAATGGCCAGGGCAGCGCGTATCGCCAGCAGTTCAGCAAGAACGGAACGATCGGCCTCCTGTCGAACTCGCTCGGAAGTCTTGGCGGTGGCACCGGCGGCAGCAATCCGACGGCGCCGCTGACCAACGGGTTCGAGAGCTACACCCTCGGCTTCGACGCATCGTGGGAGCTCGACCTATGGGGCAAGGTCCGCCGCTCGGTGGAGTCCGCTCAGGCGCAGGCGGACGCATCGGCCGAGCAGCGCCGCGATGCGCTGGTATCCAGCCAGGCCGAGCTGGCACGCGACTACGTTCAGCTGCGCGGGACCCAGGAGCTGATCCGGATCGACCTCGCCAACATCCGGGTCAACGAGCAGATCCTCGACGTCGTCCGGGTGCGTCAGCAGAAGGGTCTGGTCACCGGCCTCGACACGTCCAACGCCGCCCAGCAGGTCGAGGCGATCAAGGCGCAACTGCCGCAACTCCAGCAGCAGGAGATCCAGCAGATCAACGCGATCTCGCTGCTGCTTGGCGAGCCGCCGCTCGCCCTGTCCCAGGAACTCGTGGCTGGCCGGGCGATCCCGCCGGTGCCGCCGCGCGTGCCGGTTGGGGTGCCGTCGAGCCTGGTCCTGCGCCGCCCCGACATCCGTCGTGCGGAGGCCAACCTGCATTCGGCGGTGGCGGAAATCGGCGTGGCCGAGGCGCAGTTCTTCCCGAGCGTCACGCTCACCGGCAGCCCGACCGTGAACTCGGTCGATCCGGGCAAGCTGTTCCGGGGCTCGTCGCTGCAGTACATGAACATCGGACCGTCGATCTCGATACCGCTGTTCGAAGGCGGGCGACTGAAATCGAACCTCGTCCTCCAGCGCGCCCGCCAGCAGGAAGCGGCGATCGCCTACCAGAAGGCGGTGCTTCAGGGCTGGCACGACGTCGTCAACGCCTTGGCTTCCCTGCGCGGCGACGAGGCGCGCCGGGGCCGCCTAGCCAGGCAGGTCGCCGATGCGCGCCAGGCGCTGTCCCTGTCGCGGGCGCGCTACACCCAGGGCGTCGAGATCTTCACCACGGTGCTGCAGGCGTCGCAGACGGTGCTTCAGGCGGAGACCAACCTGTCCCAGGCGACGGCGGCGATCTCCACCGACTTCGTCGCCCTATCCAAGGCGCTCGGCGGCGGCTGGGAGACCACGTTCCCGAGTGGCCGGACGCCTCCGCTTTCCCTGGCGAAGGTGGGGATCCCCGTCTCGGATGTCGTACACGGCACGCCCTTCGACCAATGAGCGGATGCCAGGCGAAAGCGAGCGGGATGCACGCGCGGGACGGCCCGGGGCACCCGAGATGATGCCGTAGGCGTCACGCTTGAGGGGGCGGGACCATACGAGGCAAACATATCATGTCCTTCCGTCTAGCTACCCCGATCTTACTCGCCGTGACCCTGGCGAGCCCGTCCCTGGCACAACCAGGATCTTCGTCTTCCCGACCGACCATGTTGATCCACGGCAACTATTGTGGTCCGGGCAACAAAAGTCCCCTGGCTCCCATCGACGTCCTGGACGCCGCCTGCGCCCGTCACGACGCCTGCACACCGGACGATGCCCTGCCGTCAAAGGCCTGCAACCGTCGCCTTCAGGTCGAGGCGGAGCGGATTGCGGACGACCCGGGCCAGCCGACCGAACTCCGAATGGTTGCCGGTGTCGTCGCCGCCGGTGCCGCCATGATGCCCTTCGCCGAGGCGGGACGGATGACACACCGCGCCGTCACGGGCGGAGGCGGCGACTGACCGGCGGCGATGCCCCGAGGCGATTGAAGCGTATCGCACCTGATGCTCCTCGTCATCCAGTCAGACCCTCGATGGCGCTCCCCCGCCGGATCCCGAGACTCCTCCACCCGCCACGACCGGGATCTCGTCGAGCCGGGTCGTGTATCGTGGTGAGCGTATCTCGCATTTCGTGGACCACCCCCGCGTAGGAGCGAACCCTGCGGCGGCCGGAACGATCGATCCGCGCCCGAAGCGTCGGTTGCAGACGTCGAGCGCGGCCATCAGCGCGGCACCCTGCTCGCAGGCGATCTTGCCGAGGCCTGGCATCGCCCGCTGGGAGGCGTGGAGCGGCAGGAGGTCGGTCGTGACCACGCCGGCCTTGGAGTAGCGGAAGCCGCTCCGCCAGGTCCGCCGGACGCCGTGCAGTGCGGCCTTCACCAGAACCAGCGTGTCGTTGCTGGCTTCGTGCAGGGTCCTCACCGTCGAGACCGAGCGTTGCGGTCGGGTCCGGTCGTGCTCCGAGGTGTGTGAGCAGACCGTGACGTGGTCCGTCCCAAGCCCCCCGGCGCAGCTTCTCTCCGAGCCGGCTCGCGTGGGTTGCGATCGCCTGCTCCATGGTGGCGAGATCCTCGACCCGGTCCGAAAAGCTGCGGGTGACGGCGCACCCCTTGCGGGTGGCGGTTACCTCCTCAAGGTCGAGACAGGCGACGCCGTGCAGCTCCTGCACGAGGCGCTCGCCCATCACCGCCATGGCCTTGCGCACCACCCGGGTATCGAGGTCGCCCACGTCGGCGGCGCTCTCACATCCAAGCGCTTCCAGCTTGCGGGCGTTCGCAGGGCCGATAGGCGCCCCCATGCGCGACGCCGTCCAGGCTCCGCTTAACTTAGCGACCCGCAAGCGGACGTTCCCAGGTCCCGCTAAGGGTCGTGAACGGGCGCGGCGGCAACGTCTGCTCACGTACGTTGCCGTCCGAAAGCGGACCGGCGGAAATCCACCCATCCCGGTCGTAGAGCGGACGCACGGGTCGCGACCCAACGCGTCGGCTCAGTCCGTTTCCATGTCTGCCTGTAAGCGGGCGTTGTTTTGCATCCTGCTGTTTGGGTAGGATCAGTGGAGTGCCGCCCAATCGACCTTCGACAACGGATGTACCGCAAGTGGTATTTCGTCGGCGAAGGCAGGGGGCGCTATAGGAGGCGAAGAGCAGAACCGAGGGCATGGGTAATGAGCGTCTTCATGCAAAATATGGTCGTAATCTGTGCTTTTCTCCTGACGGAAAATAACCTGCCAGGGGATGATCCAGCGACAAAAGATCAACTTCGAGCTTTTGGAGCTTTAATTAGATCTGAAACTTACTCTTGCCCAATAGCAACGAGGGCGACCTTCCTGGGCAAGAGTGGAAATGGATACGCCGTGAGGGTGACTTGTTCTGATACGACCGTCGGAGCATTTTACGTTCCGACCGAGTATGTATTAATCATAGACCAGGATTTTAATGTCGCGATACGTCCGATGAAATAATATTAGAGGGCGAAACCCTTTGCTCTTAGATCGGTAAATGAGCGTATGGGCCGCTTCCCGAATGCGAAATCCTCAGGCATACGATCGACCGGATCGTCCCCTTCTAAATCAAATCCATCCAACCGGTAGCGACGCGCATCCAAACCTTGGTCGCCGGTCACGGCAACGCGTTGCGAGCCCTCGTAATGGTGCTGGAGGCCTTGGGCCGAGCCAGGTCGAGGCCATGGAGATCCCAACCGGATCGGTCCGGATGTACGGCTTCGGGTCCGACACGACCATCGCCTCGCGTAGGGTGATCGGCTGGTATCCGACCGGGTCCTAGACCTCTCCTCCGACCGTCGGACCATGCACCCAGGCCCCCCTGACGCTTCGGTGGATTTCGCCAGCAACCGGTTATATGAAGCGTCATACGCACAAAGAATCAAAACGATGCAACAATAGCTTTCCCAAGATCAATGCCCCCCCGACGGCGAAGGTCGCCCCAGGTTCATCGTGAGTACCGATGCGCTCGACCATCGTTGCCATCGCCTCGTTCATGCCGACGACGTCGACGGTGATCCCGTGGTGGCGGAGCTTGAGGACGACCCGGTCGAGGGCATTGATGGCCGAGATGTCCCAGAAGTGCGCCGCCGAGAGGTCGATCACGACGCCCTTCAGAGCTTCCTCGCGGAAGTCTGGATCGCCCTGATCTCAACCCCAAATCTCAATTCGCAAACCCGTTACTCGGACGGGCTACTAGCCTTCAAGGATAGGCGTGCCGCCGGTTCCGTTCGAAGGCCTGCTCGCAGGCCTGATCGAACAGGGCGCAGGGAGGCCTCTCGCCGTTGGGCTCCGTCAGCATCGGTTGACCGCCAATGTCGCCCAGGGAATGTTCCTGCGAATAGCGGGAGCGCGGATCGAAATATGGATCGCTCGTGTAACTGCTCATGAAGGCACCGCCTGCTGGCTGTTCGTTCCGGGCCAGAGCAGAAGTGGCCCATGGCGAAAGGATCGCCAGAGCCGCGAGGACGCGGATGGGCTGTCTCGACATCGGGAACTCCGAACGCGCAAGCCTGCCAAGCCGGCGCCGACGGAGAATGGTGGCTCACAAACTCTGATCAGGCAATCGAATAAACATTTGATCGCTGAAGTAAAATAGCTGTTTTTAATTTTTATTTATAAATTAAATTTTTGACTATTTTGCGCTTGAGCTGTCCCTTCGCCTCACGGGCTAGTTGCTTCCCACCTTTTAAAGGCTGCGTGGCGATTTTCTGTTTCAAAATATTTTTAAAAAATCAATCTCGAATTCATTCGTAAGACCTTTCGTCTAGCTCTATCTAGCGGTCGACTTACTTCGCTTCGTTCAAAGACCTCCAAATAGCGCCTTTCCTCTGTTCGTCCGAGCGCGCTTCAGGCGCTGGCCGCATGGTGGGTTGTGCCGGGAAGCCCGATTTATCGATGAATCTTGTTCGGTTCGCACTGAAATTCCGCAAGAGCTTCTACGTTTTGGCGATTTTGATGGCGTTGGGCGGCGTCGGCGCAATCGCCGTAGCGCCGAAGGACGTGCTGCCCTCGGTCGACATTCCCGTCGTTGTCGTGGTGTGGACCTATAGCGGTCTCGACGCCACCGACATGGTTCAGCGCATCACGAACTACAGCGAGTTCTCGCTGTCCAGCAACGTGAACAACATCAAGCGAATCGAGTCGACGTCCATCCAGGGGACCGTGACCGAGCGGATCTATTTCGATTCCGCCGTAAGCATCGACCTCGCCATGACGCAGGTCGATTCCGCCATGAACGCCATCCGCTCGCGCATGCCGCCGGGCGTGCAGCCGCCGGTGATCATGCGCTTCTCGGCCTCCTCAGTGCCGGTGATCCAGCTTGCGCTGTCCTCGGGCACGCTGCCGCTGACCAAAGTGTTCGATTACGCCCAGTACCGCACCCGCCAGCGCCTCGCCCAGGTGCCGGGCTCGACCTTGCCGTCGCCCTATGGCGGCGCCCCGCGCCAGGTGATGGTCGATCTCGACCTCGCCGAGCTCCGCGCCGTGGGCATGACGCCGCTCGACGTCACCAACGCGGTCCTCAAGCAGAACCTCGTCGTCCCCTCGGGCCTCGCGAAGATCGGTCGCCAACAATACACCGTGCGGCTCAATTCGAGCCCCCAGCTCGTCGATCAGCTTAACCGCATCCCGATCAAGGTCGTGAACGACCAGCCGGTGCTCCTGCGCGACGTCGCCCATGTCCGCGACGGCTCGCCGCCGCAGACCAACATCGTCCGCGCCGATGGCGAGCATTCCGTGCTGTTGCAGGTGCTGAAGAACGGCTCGGCCTCGACGCTGGACGTGGTCAACGCCGTGAAGGCGGCCCTGCCGGACATCCGCGCGGCCTCGCCCAAGGGCCTGTCGATCACGCCGCTGTTTGATCAATCGGTCTTCGTTTCCGACGCCATCGGCGATGTCGTACGCGAGGCGGTGATCGCCGCCGGGCTCACGGGACTCGCCATCCTCCTGTTCCTGGGCTCGTGGCGATCGACACTCGTGGTCCTCGTCTCGATTCCGCTCTGCATTCTCACCTCTCTGTCGGTGCTGGTGGCGCTCGGCCAGACCATCAACGTCATGACGCTCGGCGGCCTCGCGTTGGCCGTCGGCATCCTCGTGGACGACGCCACGGTGGCCATCGAGAACACTTACCGGATGTTCGAGGAGGGCTATCCCTTCCGCCGCTCGGTGCTGGAAGGCGTGGCTGGTATCGCCAAGCCGGCGCTGATCTCGACACTGGCTATCTGCTCGGCCTTCTCGGCGGTGTTCTTCCTAACGGGCGCCCCCCGCTACCTGTTCGTGCCACAGGCCGAGGCGGTCGTCTTCGCGATGCTCACCTCCTACCTGCTCTCACGCACCCTTGTGGCGATCCTGATCGACGTCCTCGTCGCGCCGGAATATGCAAGACATCATGGTGGGGCGGCTCCTGCGCTGGAAGTCGGCCCACGCCGCCGCTCGCTCCTGTCGCGCCTCCTGGCGCCGCTTGCGTGGCTGCTGCGCTTTCCACTGCGTGTCGCCTTGGCATTCCGCGAGGCCTTCGAGCGCGGCTTCGCACGATTCCACGCTGGCTATGTCGGGTTGCTCGGTGCGGTAATCCGCCATCCGAAGCGGGCGCTTGCCGGGGCAGCCTGTGTCTTCGCCGTGACAGCGGGGCTCTTCCCCTTCATCGGGCAGGACTACTTTCCGCAGATCGAGTCGAGCCAGATGACGCTGCACATCCGCACCCGGCCGGGAATGCGGATTGAGGAGGCGGAAAAGACCTTCGCGCAGGTGGAGGACATCGTCCGGCAAGTCGTCCCGAAGGACGAGCTAGGCCTCATGCTCGACAATATCGGCCTGCCGGCGTCGAATTACAATTACGCGTTCATGGACGCATCCTTCGTCGCCTATAACGACGGACAGATGCTCATCAATCTCAAGGGTGAGCACAAGCCGATCTCGTTCTACGAGCGGCGTTTGCGGAAGGTGCTACGTCGGGCGTTTCCTTCGGATGTCTTTTATTTCCAGCCCGCCGACATCATCACGCAGATCCTGAACTTCGGCACCGTGGCGCAGATCGACGTGCAGGTCTCTGGTCGGCACGACGCGAAGGACCTCGCCGTCGCCCGCGCGCTCGTGCGCCGGGTCGCGGCGGTGCGGGGGGCGGTGGACGTCCACCTGCACCAGATCGTCGATGCGCCGCAGATGTACGTAAACGTTGATCGCCGGCTCGCCTCGGAGATGGGGGTGAGCGAGCAGATCATCGCCCAGAACCTCAACGTCTCCCTTTCCGGCTCCTTTCAAGTCAGCCCTAACTTCTGGGCCGATCCGAAATCCGGCACGCCGTACCAGCTGTGGGTGCAGACCCCGGAATGGCGCAACGGAGACATCGCCCGGCTGATGAATACGCCAGTCTCGGTCCACGGCACCGGAGACGGCCAGCCGGGCATCCCGATCCTGCTCTCGAATATCGCCACGATGCAGCGGCAGCCAGAGCAGACGGTGATCAACCACGTCAACACCCAGCCAACCTTCGACATCCTCGCCAACGTGCAAGATGCCGACCTCGGAAGCGTGCGCAGCGCGGTCGAAAAGATCGTCGCGGAGGAGCAGGCGACGTTGCCCGCCCCCGACAAGATCCGTGTGCGTGGTCAGATCGAGAGCATGGAGGGCGCCTTCGCCCATATCGAGGTCGGACTCGGGATCGCGCTGATGGCGGTCTACCTGCTGCTCGTCCTCAACTACCAGACTTGGGTCGATCCCTTCGTAGTCATCGCTGCGCTGCCGCTCGCCTTCTGCGGCATCGTGATGAGCCTGTTCGTTACCGGCACGACCTTCTCCATCCCGGCCCTGTTCGGGGCGATCATGTCGGTGGGCGTGGCGAGCGCGAACTCGATCCTGCTCGTCACCTTCGCCAAGGAGCACCGTGAGGCCACGGGCTGCTCGGCCCCCGAGGCCGCGCTGATGGCCGGCAACACCCGGCTGCGACCGGTGCTGATGACCGCCTCGGCCATGTTCCTCGGCCTGATCCCGATGGCGATCGGCTCGGGCGAGGGCTCGGAACAGAACGCGGCGCTGGCCCGCGCCGTCATGGGCGGCATCGGCATGGGCACGCTCTCCACGCTGCTCTTCGTACCGCTCCTCTACACGCTTCTCCGCCGCAACCCGATCAAGCCCCTTGAGGACTATTGATGAGCCCGTTCATCGAACCCGACGACGCTGGGAACGACTCCGCGGAGCGGGCGCATGCCCATGCGGTCGAGATCGATCCTCTGCGGCAGGACCTGCTGGGCGAGGCCCTGACTCATTCGCACCTTCCCCCGCCGCGCAAGCGCCCGTTCGTGATCGCGCTTCTGGCGCTCGGCAGCGCCCTCGGCCTGGGCGGCTGGCACCATTGGCAGACCTACCGCACGTCGTTGGAGACGCAGGAAGACGTCATCAGCTTCGTACCGACCGTCCGCACGGTTTCGGCCGTCGAGGACGACAAGCCGATGAGGCTGACACTGCCGGGACAGACCGAGGCTTTCGACCACGCCGACATTTTTGCCCGTGCCACTGGCTACATCGCCGAACGCCGGGTCGATATCGGCTCCCGGGTCAAGAAGGGCGACCTCCTCGTGCGCATCGCCGCCCCCGACCTCGACCAGCAGAAAAGCCAGGCCGAGGCACAGCTCGGCCAGCTTCAGGCCCAGCTCGCCGTCGCCCATGCCGACGTGGAGCAGGCCAAGGCCAACGTCACCCTCGCCAACGCCACCGACGCCCGGACGTCGACGCTCGCCGGCCAGGGCTGGGCCTCGAAGCAGACTGCCGACCAGACCCGGGCGCAGATGCTCACCGCCACGGCCGCCCTCACCGCCGCCGACGCGAAGGTGAAGGTGGCCGAGGCGAACATCACTGCCCAACAGGCGACCGTAGACCGGCTGCGCACGCTCACCACCTTCGAGAACGTGACCGCGCCCTTCGACGGCATCGTCGTGGCGCGCATGGTCGATGTCGGCGACCTCGTCCATGCCGATCTCGGCAGCGGCGCGTCACTCTTCTCCATCGAAAGCACGGACTTGCTACGCGTGTCCGTCCAGGTGCCGCAATCGGCGGCGGTCCACATCCGCGACGGTGTCCGAGCGACGGTTCAGGTGGCTCAGATGCCGGAGCGGAGTTTCCAGGGCACGGTCTCGCGCAGCTCCGTGGCCCTGCGCTCGTCGGTGCGGACCCTCGACACCGAGGTTGACGTAGCGAACCCGGACGGGGCGCTGCGGCCGGGGCTCTATGTGAACGTGACCTTCGCCGTGCCCCGCGCCCATCCCGGCCTTCAGATCCCGTCCGAGGCACTCATCTTCGATGCCGCCGGAACCCAGGTCGCCGTGGTCCAGCCCGACGATACGGTGAAGCTTCATCCGATCACGATCTCGCGTGATCTCGGCACGACCCTTGAGCTGCGTTCCGGCCTGAAGGGCGGCGACACCGTCGTCCTCAACCCCCCAGCCGACCTGCGAGACGGCAGCCGCATCGTCCCGAAGGGCAGCGTCTCTTCAGGGGAACCCGTTGCCAAGCTCTCCGTGCAGGCAAGCGCGGAGTGACGAAATGGCCAACGACAGCGCCTATGTGACAAGCTTTGCCGACGATATGACGCACGCCCTGCCGCCTGATAACGCGCCATTTGACACCGACCGCGAAGAGCATAACTCCAGCGTCCCAGCCGAAGCGCCGAGCCCGAAAGGGGCTCAGCGTATCCATAATAAAAAGGATAAAAGGATGGCCAACGTTCTTGTGGTTGAGGATGATCAGCGCGTTGCTGCCGAAATCGGATTGGCACTGACCGAACACGGCTTTCGGGTGGATGAGGCCATGAACGGATCAATCGGTCTACGCAAGGCGATGGATGGTGACTTCGATGTCATCGTCCTCGACCGGATGCTGCCGGAGATCGACGGCCTCGCTCTGCTTACCAAGCTGCGCGCCGCCAAGGTTTCGACCCCGGTCCTGATCCTTAGCGCGCTCTCGGCCGTCAACGAGCGCGTGGACGGGCTGCGTGCCGGGGGCGACGACTACCTCGCCAAGCCCTTCGAGTTCATCGAGCTGACCGCGCGGGTCGATGCTCTTGCCCGGCGCAAAATGGCCGCCGAGGCGGTGAGCGAACTCGTCGTCGGCGACCTACAACTCGACTTGATCGAGCGTGTGCTCCACTGCGCAGGTCGGGAGATTGAGCTTCTACCGAAAGAGTTCGCGATCATCGAGTTCTTGATGCAGAACGCGGGCGTGCTGGTGAGCCGCAAAATGATCTTTGAGTCGGTTTGGGGCTACAGCTTCAACCACCAGTCGAGCGTCATCGACGTCCATGTCGGTAAGATCCGCAAGAAGCTTGATCCCGACGGGCTGAACCCGCGCATCCACACCGTCCGCAACACGGGGTTCATCCTCCGTGCGACTGCTTGAGGTCCGCCGCACAAGCGGGTTCCGGGTCGCGTGCCTGTTCTTCGCGACGTTCGGAACTGCCTCCCTCGCACTCTCGGGCTTCCTCTATCTTGACACCCGCAGCTACGGCCGCAAGGCCGCGTTCGAGTGGGTCGGGTGGGAGTCGAAGCATCTCCTGAGTCTCGCGCCCCACGCCCTGCGCGATCGTATCGACGCCTCGGAGGATTTCGCCGAAGGCGGCCGCCCCCTCGTGCTGTTCGGACCCGACCACGCTCGCCGCGTAGGGGCACCGATCCCGTTTCCTGAAACGGCCCCGGTCGGCCGACCATTCGTACTGACGCAGCCGGCGGAGCACGGGTCGCGCACCCTGTTCAGCCAGTTGAGCCGCCTTCAGAGCGGCGAATACGTCCTCGTAAGTCGCTCGGCCAAGGATCTGGAAGCCCTCGAGAAGGCCCTCGTCGAAACCTTCGTCTGGGGCATGGCAGCCACCATCGTCATCGGTCTCGTCGGAGCAGTGATCTTCGGCGCCGGATCGCTTCGCCAGAACGACGCCATCACCAAAGCCGTCGAGCGCATCATGCGGGGTGACCTCAGCGAGCGCCTGCCGACAAGGGGCGTCTCTGCGGACCTCGCGCACCTGACCGGCGTCGTGAACGACATGCTCGATCAGCTCGAGCGGCTGATGTTCGAAATCAAGGGCGTCAATGAGAACATCGCTCACGACCTGCGGACCCCGCTGACGCGAGTGGTGGGCATTTTGGAACGGTCGCTCCGCAAGGCCGACAACGTCGAAGCGTTCCGAACTTGCAACGAGGATGTCCTCGCGGAGGTCAAGGATATCGTCATCCGCTTCTCAGCACTACTGCGTATCTCGGAGATGGAAGATCGCATGCGCCGGTCGGGCTTTACGGACCTCGACCTCGCTCGCCTACTGGAGGATGCGGTCGAGTACTACGAGCCCCTAGCCCTGGAACGGGATATCGGGCTCCGCTGGGAGCAGCCCGAAGAGCCCTGTTCCGTAGAGGGCGACCGCAGCCTGATCTTTGAGGCGGTGAGCAACCTGATCGACAACGCCCTGAAGTTTACCCCTGCCGGTGGCGAGGTAAAAGTCACGCTGGTGCGCGATCCTCCGGGCATCCGCATCGACGATACGGGCTGCGGCATCCCGGTCGAAGAACTCGGTGCGGTGCGGGAGAGGTACCGGCGCGGGGCGTTGAGGACAGGCAAGAGCGGCTTCGGCATCGGGCTCAGCCTCGTCGATTCCATCGCCCGGTTGCACAGCGCCGCGTTCGACATCGCGAGCGATGCGGGTGGCACCCACGCCACCTTGGTGTGGAAGCCTGCGGTCACGGCGGCAGGATCCCCCGCTGTCATCCAAGCCCAGAGCGCTTGAAGCACCTTCCATCAGAGCGGTTGCCGGTTCAACGAAAGACAATGCGGCATCACAAAGAGATAGAGCATTTCCCATGATCCGAGGACCATGAAAAATGCTCTACACTGGTGCCGGGGCCAAGCCCTGTGGTTTCAGTAAGCGTCGCCGTAGGCCCGGCGCTGGCGCGACCGCAGGTGGCTCCATTGGCGGTCCGTCGGCACCGATCCGACAATGACCGGGCGCTGTGCCGCGAGCGAGCCGCTCGCTCCTATTGCGTTCCGCCACATGCCGCCGGAACGGTCGTTGCCCTGTGCGTAGGCGTCGGCGTCGAGACCATCGCCGCTGGTGCGGATGATGAGTTTCGGGTCGATGGACTGCTGCGTGTCCGCCGCAGAAGCAGCGCCGGATATCAGGATGGCACCAAGAGAGCAGGCCAGAACGAACGTTTTCATGGTCAATTCTCGTATCGATGGCGTCGCTCGCTGGCGACATGCCATCATAGTGTATCCGACGCTGTATAAATTCAACGTTTTATCAAACAATAAAATTTTCGTCTTGAATTCTGGATTTGAATTTGAAACGGAACTTTAAGTCCACTTTAGCGCCAAAGAAAAAGCCGACCGGTTTCCCGGTCGGCTGAGTCTAAGGGTCTGAAGCTTTTGTTCAGAGTCGATCGGCCCCGGTACCTGGGCCTGTCGGCTCTGAAACTAAGCGTCTGTTCTGCCGGCTGTGCACTGAATCGCCGAAGAACTATGGTATTTGTAGCAAAGCCACAGTATCAAGCAATCAAAATAAATTTTATCATTTTAATACCGATTTATCGATTTGGAAACAACAAAGCCCAGCCAGTGGGCCGGGCTTTGTCGATCCTGCGAAGGGTAAGAGAAACCAGAAGTTCTTCCGTTCTCCATTAATCTAGGAAAACACCCTGGTTGATAGTCGTGCGACTCTTTTACTCGCCCAGCTGGTATCAGCGTTGGCGGAACAGGCTTAGAAATCGCGCTGAATACGGAAACGGACCTGGGCCGCATCCTGCGAACTTATGTAGCGCAGGGAGCTCTTGGAGATGTCGGGGGTCACGCCGCTGTTGAGGGCGGTTCGGATGTATTCGCCCTCGACGCCGATATCCAGGTCCCTAACCGGGGTCCAGATTAGGCTGGCGCCCGTGACGATCTGGTTGTTGCCGCGCAGGACGGGGCTCGTGGCGAAGGCTAACGCATTTGCCGCATTAGCTCCGCTTGGCGCGAAACCGAAACCGAGGGCGCCGAGTGCGTTGCGGCCCCGCGTGTTGTAGTCGATCTGCGCGTAGCTCCCGAAAACTGCCGAGCGCCAAGTTGGCGACCAGTAATGCAGCAACGAGGCGACAGTTGAGAACGAAGTCGAGAGTTCTAGCTTGCCCGTCGATGGGTTTAATACAGCATCGGAGTAGTATTGCAGGAACGATCCTCCACTCACCGGGGCGGCAGCGAGGGCATCGTACGGCGCCGTGTAGTTGGAGATGCCTGTGTAGCTCATGGCGCCCTGGCCATAGGCGCCTTGAAGGTAGAAGGTGTCGCCCGGGGCGATGAAGGGCAGATTGACCTTCACGGCGCCTTGCACCGCGAACCCGTAGTCGCTGGATGCGCGGCCCGTCGGAGCGATGCCGAGCCCTGCCGTGGCGGTCGCGACACCCGCGACCGTGCTGGCGGCGTCGCCGGCGTTGATCTCGTGCACGGCTGCCGACAACTGCGCCGACCCCCAGGGCTGATCGATTCGAGCGACGCCGACGAAGTCAGGAAGGCGGCTCTTCTGCGTCACGTCCACGAAGGCGACGGTGCCCGGCCCTACGATGATCGGGGCGAGGAACGTGGACGGCGTAAAAGGGTTGAAGGCGTTGCTATAGCCTGCAAATCCGCCCGCCGCCGTGAAGGCCCCAGCGGCGGCGCCGGTGCCGAAGATTGGGAAGCGTCGAAAGGTCGGATCTTCCATCGAAGCCGTCAGGGTGATGCCGTTGCCGAGCACCGCCGAGTAGGCAAGCAGGTTGGTGCTGTAATTATCCGAACCAGCGGTGCCGCCGATCAACTCGAAGTCGTGGGCGTAGAAGTCGAAGAAGGACGATGCGCGACCGGCAGTGAGGCCGGCGAACTGGATAAAAGCCTTGTCGGCATTCACGAAATCCTGCGTCCGGCCGAAGGCGTCCGCGCCGAGGCCTGGGAAGGCCTGCCCCTCGCGCTGGCGGGAGGCCGAAGTGACGAAGGGGCCGCTGCGAGAGGCGACGTCAAGGCGCAGGAACGCGCGCAACGTGCCGTAATCAGTCTGCGTGCGCGCATCGAGGTTCAATCGGAGGAGGCCGACATAGCCCGACACGTCGCCTCCGCTTCCCGTGCGGACCTTGCTGGCCTGATACAGGTAGTCGTACCGTGCGCGCCCCGAGAGGCGGATACAGGTGTCGCTGCCAGGAATGTAGAAAAATCCCGCGCCGTAGGCGGTGCAGACGCGGACATATTCGACAGGGACTGCCTTTTTGACTGGAAGATCCGCGGCACGTGCGCCCCCTCCGACGGCTAGCAGGGCCGAGGAATAGAGCAGAATCGTCTTGAGGTTTTGCATTGTGTCCCCACATCCGACGCCATTTGCGCCCAAGCGCCAGCATCGACCCGAATCGGTGCCCAATCACAGTCCTCGTCAGTAGAAAGGACTATCGTTGCAGCTTTTTGGTGGCTTGGCCGCTTATCGATCGGCAGCTTGACTATATATTTGGTTGCATCTTTCGACAAATAAAAAGTTATTTATTTGAATAAAGGTATTTCGATTTTTAAAATAGGAATTTAATTTTCTAACTGATTTGATTTTATTAGTTTGAAGCAGACACCATTTTCTCCGTCACCAGAACGCCGATAAAGACCCGTAGAAATCGAAAGAATAGACGATAATCGATGCGCATCTTGTGAGATGCTTCGGCCAACGCTTGGACGGCCCTGCGGCCAAGACGAGAGTAGATCTCGTTCGCGGTCGCCAATAATGGAATGTTCTAGGTCAAGGATTGCTTTGCCATAGCCGTCCACAGCGGATCAGTTAAGTCAGAGGGTGCTTTCCAAGCTCTTTCTGCTCCCGGACTGATGGCACCGCCCCTCAATAACGTCAGCCTTGTAAGGTTCGCGGCCTGAGCAGACGTCCAAATTTTCAAACTTGACTTACGAAAGCAGACGGGCGGCTAACCACCCAACCCGGTCGCGGAGCCTTATTGCGAGGCGCCTGCGTCGCCGGCGAGGGAACGCGCTCGGAGGACTTGAGGCGCTCCAGCAAACTCGACGTGGTCTTCAAGCACTGGCCCGACAAGGCCTTCCCGCTCCATGCGGCCCGCCCCGATCGTCAGCGCCGCACCGCCAAGGTGGGTGCGTTCACAGCGTTCTGCTCGGCGTTGCTGACCGGGCGTGAGGAGCTCTGTCAGACGGCGGCCTTGCCGACCGACGCACCCCCATCGACGTAGAGCGTCTGCCCCGTCATGAATGCCGCCCCGTCCGACATCAGGAAGGCGATGGCCGCCGCGATCTCCTCCGGCTTGCCGAACCGCCCCATCGGCACCCCAGCGAGGTAGCGCCGCTCGCCCTCGCTCCCCTGCTGGTTGTTGGCCCGGAACAGCTCTGTCTCGGTCGGTCCCGGGGCAACGGCGTTGACGGTGATCCCGGTCGTGGCGAGTTCGAGCGCCCAGGATCGAGTGAAGCTGACCAGAGCAGCCTTGGCGGCCGCATAGGCCGTCCGTTCGACGCTGCCGAGGACGGTGAGGCTGGCGATGTTGACGATCCTGCCCCAGCCGCGCTGCCTCATGCCCGGCAGCGCCGCCTGCACGGCCTGGACTGCCGGGTGGAGGTTGACGCGCAGCACGTCGTCCAGCGCGGAAAGCTCGACCGCTCCGAGCCGTTGCGGTCGGACGAGGCCGACGTTGTTGACCACGCCGTCGATGACGAAGCGTCCGGTCAGGTCGGCGAGGACCGCATCGGTGGCCGCGCCGTCGGCGAGGTCGACCGGGACCAGCGTGCCCGGGAAGTCATCGGAGATGTTGCGCGCGAGGCCGACGACATGATGGCCGTCGCCGGCGAGACGGTGCGCGAGGGCCAACCCGATGCCCTTGCTGGCTCCGGTCACGAGAAAGGTGCGGGACATCCTGTGTCTCCTTGTGGGCGTTCGGCCGCTCATGCGGCCTTTTCGCCGCGTATGGTCAGGCGGGAACGGAGGCGGTGCGGCGAAGCGCCGGCAGCATGTCCTCGGGTTCGGGACGGCGGGTGTAGTCGGGGTTCACTTCGGCGTAGAGGATCGTCCCGTCCTGTCCGACGACGAAGCGCCCGGGCATCGGCAGCGTCCAGCTGGGATCGCCGTTGAAGGCCGGCAGATCGTTCTTCAGGCTCCTGTAGAGCTCGACGAGGTAGTCCGGCAGCGGGAAGCGAAGGCCGAACGCGGCCGCGACGGCGTTGTGCGGGTCCGAGAGAATCGGGAAACCGAGTTCATTCTGGCGGACCGACTTCCGGCTGTTGGCCGCCGTCTGCGGGGAGATGGCCACCAGCGACGCTCCGAGCCTTTCGAACTGAGGCAGCACCTCCTGCAGCGCCTGAAGTTCCATGTTGCAGTAGGGGCACCACACGCCACGGTAGAAGCTGATGACGAGCGGGCCGCGCTCCAGCAGGGTGGCGGAGGAGACAAGTTGCCCCTCCGGATCGGCGAGCGTGAACGTCGGTGCCCGGTCGCCGGCCTTCAGCGCCCGGGTCGCGGCCCCGGAGGCGATCAGTTCGGCGGTGGCCCGGTGCATCGTCAGGATCACCGATGGCGGGACGTTGTAGGGCGGCTTGCCGGCCTCGAAGTCGGCCTTGAACGCGTCGAGCTTGGATTGCAGGGTCATCGATCGGCTCCTGAACTGAGCGGGGTACTGTGGTGGCGTATCGGCCCGGGACGGCCGTCCGCATCGGTGCAGGACGGACCGACGCGGGATGGTTTCGAACAAGGGCGGTCGGTCAGGTCTGCGGGGCGAGCGCGTTCACGCGCTCGATCGCGCGCCGTACGGCGGGACGTGTCGCGACGGCGTCGAACCAGCGGGCGACATTCGGTGTGTCGTCGAAGCCGACACCCGCAAACTCGCGCCGCCAAAGCCAGCCGAAGTGAGCGATGTCGGCTACCGTGAACGCATCGCCGGCGACGAAGCGGCTTTCCGCGAGCACGCCGTCGAGCACGCCCAGCGTTCGGTGCGCCTCGGCCGAGAAGCGCGCGATGGCGAGTGGCTGCGGCTCGGAGGCCTGGCGCTTGAAGAAGCCCGCTTGGCCGAATGCCGGACCGAGCCCGGACGCGTGGAAGAACAACTGCTCGAACACGCGTGCCCGGGCCTCGCCGCTGGGCGGCATGAGCTTGCCGGTCGTCTCGGCCAGATAGACAAGGATCGCGGCGGACTCCGTCAGGACCAGCCGTCCGCCGGCTGCAACGGGATCGACCAGCACCGGCAACTTCGCGTTTGCGTTCAAGGAGAGGAACTCGGTCGCCTTCTGCTCCCCGCGGCGTACGTTCACGCCGTGCAGGACGTAAGGAAGACCGAGCTCTTCCAGCGCGATGGGCACCTTTATGCTGTTGGGCGTGGGGAAGGCGTAGACCTCGAACATGTCGACCGTACTCCGGACAAGCCAGCGCGGCAGCGCGGTGGGTATGGCCGGATTGATGCCCCTCCTCCGATGGACAGGGCAGATGGTGCGGAGCGATAACGCTCATTCCAGGGAGGAATGGCGTGGATCGGTATCAAGCGATGGCCACCTTCGTGCAGGTGGTGGAGGCCGGTTCGTTTTCGGGCGCAGCACGGCTCCTGAACGTCGGCCAGCCCGCAGTTTCCAAGACGATCGCGCAGCTGGAGAGCCGGCTGCAGGTCAGCCTCCTCATCCGCTCCACCCATGGCCTGAGCCCCACGGAGGCGGGTCTGCGCTTCTACGAGCGGGCGCGCGCGGCCATCACAGAGGCGGACGAGGCCGAGCTCGCGGCCCGCGGCGCCGGCGCCGGGCTCTCGGGGCGCTTACGCGTCTCAGCCGCGACAACCTTCGCGCGGATCCACGTCGTGCCGATGTTGCCCCGCTTCCTTGCCCAGAACCCAGGCCTCGACATCGAAGTCATCCTCGATGACCGGGTGATCGACCTCGTCAGCGAGGGGATCGATCTGTCGCTGCGCATGGGCGCCCTGCCGGACTCGTCCGCCGTCGCACGGAGGATCGCGACCGGCTCACGCTCAGTGCTCGCCACGCCCAGCTACCTCGCCCGGGCAGGTGAGCCGCAGAGCCCTGCGGATCTGCCCGAGCACGAGGCGGTGATCTACAGCCAGCTCCCTGACGTCTGGTCCTTCACCCGGGACGGCACCGAGATCTCCGTCGCGGTACACGGCCGCGTGCGGGTCAGCGCAGCCGAAGGCTTGCGCGCGGCCGTCCTTGCCGATGTCGGCCTCACGATTACGTCAGACTGGATGTTCGCTCCCGAACTCGCGAATGGGGAGGTTCGACGGTTGCTGCTTCCCTGGACGCTGCCCGCGATCGACCTTTGGGCATTGTTCCCCACAGGCCGCATGGCGAGTGCCAAGGCACGGCTCTTCGCAGGCTTCGTCGAGACGATCATGGCCGAGAACAGGGTTGCCCATTCCGCGGCGGCATAAGCCTTATCGCTCCGCGCTGTCGTCCGTCCCCCGACGGATACGCCTAACTCGTCCTCACGCCGACCGAACAGGGCCGGCCACCACGAGGACAGCACCGATGGCCCGTTTCGACACCTACCGTGACGCCTTCCCCAACGCCCGCCTGACCCGCAAGCCGAACGGCGTGCTGGAGGTCATGCTACACACCGAGGGCGGCAAGCTCGTCTTCAATGGCCACACGCACGAGCAGTTCGTCGACCTGTTTCACGCCATCGGCGAGGACCGCGACAACCGCGCCGTGATCCTGACCGGGACAGGCGACGCGTTCATGGACGCGATCGACCCGGACGGCTTCGATTTCTTCTCCCCTCAGGGCTACGACAAGATCCTGCGAGAGGGCCGCAAGGTACTCGGCAACATCCTCGACATCGAGGTGCCGATGATCACCGCGCTGAACGGCCCGGTCCTGCTGCACAGCGAATACGCGCTCCTGACCGACATCGTGCTGGCGACACCCGACACGGTGTTCCAGGACAAGCCGCACTTCGAGTTCGGCATCGTGCCCGGCGACGGCGTGCACATCCTGTGGCCGGAGGTGATCGGCTCGATCCGCGGGCGCTACTTCCTGCTGACGCGGCAGGTGCTGGACGCAGAGACGGCGAAGGATTGGGGCGTGGTCAACGAGATCGTGCCGCGCGACCGGTTGCTGGCCCGGGCACATGAGATCGCCGACGGCATCGCCGCTCTGCCGCCGCTCACCGGCCGCTATACCCGGATGGCATTGACCCAGCGCCTGCGCCGGCTCGTCGAGGAAGGCACCGGCTACGGCTTGGCTTTGGAGGGCATCAGCGCCGCCGACGTGGCCCGGAGCATGGCCTCCCAGGCCTGATCGCCAGTCGCTGCACAGCCGGTTGCACTCGCAAGGAGAGTCCAATGACCCAAGTCCGCTACCAGACCGTCGATGTCGACGGCTTCGAGCTCTTCTACCGGGAGGCCGGCGACCCTCAGCGGCCGACGCTCCTCCTGCTCCACGGCTTCCCCTCGTCCGGGCACATGTTCCGCGACCTCATCCCGCTCTTGGCGGACCGCTTTCACCTCGTCGCCCCCGACCTGCCCGGGTTCGGCCTGTCGGAGATCAAGCCGCGGGATGCCTTCACCTACACCTTCGATGCGCTCGCGAGGGTGATCACGCGCTTCACCGAGGTTATCGGGCTCGACACCTATGCGCTCTACGTCTTCGACTACGGCGCGCCGACCGGCTTCCGCGTGGCCATGGCACATCCGGAACGGGTGACGGCCATCGTCTCACAGAACGGCAACGCCTACGAGGAAGGGCTGAGCGAGGGCTGGAACCCGATACAGCGCTACTGGCGCGACCCGAGCGAGCCCAACCGTGAAGCCCTTCGCGAGCTGCTCACCCCGACCTCGATCCGTTGGCAGTACGAGCACGGTGTGCCTGATACCGCACTCGTCTCGCCGGACGGCAGTGCCCTCGACGCCTGGTACATCCAGCGTCCCGAGGTCGACGAGATCCAGCTCGACCTGTTCGGCGACTATGCCAGCAACGTCGCACTCTACCCTGCCTTCCAAACTTACTTCCGGGAGCACCGGCCGAAGCTGCTGGCGATCTGGGGCCGGAATGATCCGTTCTTCCTGCCCGCAGGCGCGGAGGCGTTCCGACGCGACCTACCGGATGCTCAAGTGCGCTTCCTCGATACCGGCCACTTCACCCTGGAGACGCACGCCGCGCCCATCGCTCAGGCGATCGCCGGGTTCTTGAATGACTGAAGCGCAGGCTGTTTGCGTTCGCGGGTGACGAGCGCGGCGCCAAACACCGGATACCGTGGCGTGCCAGCACGGCGACGCCGCCATCCGCCAACGCGGAACGCCCTGGCTTGTCCAGAACCTACTCTGACCAAGAAGGTGCCAGAGCCATGCCGACTAAAACCATCCTTGCAGCCGCGACCGCCCTGGCGCTCGGGCAGGGCACGGCACAGCCGATACCCTCAGTCTCGGCGACGACGACCTACCACCGGGTCGAGATCGACGGAGTGGGCATCTTCTACCGTGAGGCTGGCCCGCGTGACGCGCCCACGGTCCTGTTTCTGCACGGCTATCCGTCGTCGTCTCGGCAGTGGGACCCGCTTCTGCCGCTCCTCGCCGACCGTTACCACCTGATCGCCCCGGACTACCCGGGCTTCGGACAGAGCGACGCGCCATCACCGGCGCAGTACACCTACACCTTCGACAACCTCGCCAAAACCATCGAGGGCTTGGTCGCACATCTTGGCACAGAGCGGTACACGCTCTTTCTGCAGGATTACGGAGGCACGGTTGGCTTCCGCATGGCGCTGGCTCACCCCGAACGGGTCAGTGCGCTGATCGTCCAGAACGCTAACGCCTACGTGGAAGGGCTCGGGCCCAAGTGGCAGGGCATCGCTCGGTTCTGGGCCGATCCCGGTGCCCATCCCGAACAGCTTGATGCCTTCACCTCGCTTGAGGGAGCCAAGCAGCGCCACCTCGGAACCAGCCCCAACCCCGAACGCTACAACCCGGACACTTGGGCTGACGAGTACGCCATCCTCGCGCGACCAGGCGAGCGGGAGATCCAGGCAGCTCTTCTCTACGACTACCGCATCAACGTCGCGTGCTATCCCGCCTGGCAGGCCTGGCTGCGCGGCCATCCGCTGCCGACGTTGGTTCTGTGGGGCCGCTACGATCCGTCCTTCATCGTGCCTGGCGCCGAGGCCTACCTGCGCGACGTGCCGAAGGCAGAGTTGCACATCCTCGATGCCGGGCACTTCGCACTGGACGAGGCAACGGACGAGGTCGCCCGGCTCACACGTGACTTCCTCGGTCGCGTCGAGACATCGGCTCTCCCGTCATCGCCTCCCGTTGAGACACCGTCCTCGTCGTCGAGCGTCCGTCACTGGCATAACCGGGCCCGTGAATTGCCGTCAGGCGATGTTGGGTTCAGAGGAGCAGCCGAATGGCCGGGATGGGCGCGGAATTGCCAATCACCGATTGCCAGGTGAACGCCCCATTCTTCGATCGCGTACCCCGAAAGCGGACCAGTAGAAATCCACCGACCTGAGACGTTGATCAGATGGACGGGTCCCGACCCAACCCGGTCGCTTGGTTCGCCACAGGCGCTTCTAACAAGCGATCATTCATAGGCCGTCCGGCAACTTCGGCTCGGGGTGGCAACCGGACCTCAGGCTATTGTCCTCAAGCGGACGTTCACGGATCGAGTGGCTTCGAAGGGCTGGACGACCTGCCCTGTCTCGTACCTTGCGCGCGCGCCTTTTGAGTTTGAGCTAGCTGCCGATGATGCGCTTGTGTTTCTGCCAGGTGGCCACCTTCCGGAGGAGACGCGATAGCTGCTCGACCGAGTACGGCTTGTGCAGGAGCTCGAAACCGTAGGTGCCGTTCTTCGCCAGCACGTGGCTGTAGCCCGAGGCCAGTAGTACAGGCATGTCGTGGTGTCGGCGGCGGATCTCGTGTGCCAGGTCGATCCCGTTCATGCCCGGCATCACCACGTCGGTGAAGACCACGTCGAAGCGAGCGGCATCCTTCTCCAGCTCGGCCAACGCCTCCTCGGCGTCCGACGCCCAGACAGTGACGTAGCCGAGCTCGGCCAGGGTCTGGGTCGCGAACGTCCCGACATCCACGTTGTCCTCGACCACCAGGACGCAGGTGCCATGCCCATCGACGAGGGGCTCGGGCTCCGCCTCGGGCGCAGGGGCGGCGGCATCGACCCTCGGCAGATACAGCACGAACATCGTACCCTGGCCGACCGTACTCTGGACCCGGATCTCGCCGCCGGATTGCTTCGCGAAGCCGAAGACCTGACTGAGACCCAGGCCCGTTCCCTGTCCGACGCCCTTGGTCGTGAAAAACGGCTCGAAAATGTGCTCGATCCGGTCGGGATCGATGCCCGATCCGGTGTCTTCAATGCAGACCGCGACGAAATCCCCGGACACGGTGGGATGGCTGCGGATCGGCGGGATGGTTGAAACCGCGTGCACGGTAATGGTGAGAGTACCCTCGCCATCCATGGCATCGCGGGCGTTGACCGCCATGTTCACCAAGGCCGTGTCGAACTGGCTCGGGTCGGCGTTGATGAAGCAGGGCTCGTCTGGGATATCCGTGACGATCTTGACGCGTGAACCGCTTAGCGTCCCGACCATGTCGCCGATGGTGAGAACGCTCCGGCCAGCATCAAAGACCTCTGGCTTCAATGCCTGCCGGCGCGCGAAGGCGAGCAGCTGACCCGTGAGCTTGGCAGCGCGAGCGACGGTGTCGGAGATCGCACTGATGTATCGCTGGCGTCGCTCCTCCGGCAGGTCCGGTCGCTTGAGCAGGTCGGTGGATGACTTGATGACCGTGAGTAGGTTGTTGAAGTCATGCGCGACGCCGCCGGTGAGCTGGCCGACCGCTTCCATCTTCTGGGCCTGGCGCAACGCCTCCTGGGCGGAGGCGAGCTCCGTCTCGCGCGCCTTGACGATGGTCAGATCACGACCGACGGCGATGAAGTGTGTTCCGTCGGCCTCGGGCACGACCATCCACTCGATGGGCTTCCAACTCCCGTCCTTGGCGCCGATGCGGTTCTCGAAGCGCGTCGGTCGCCTTGTCTTCCCCATCCGGGCGAGGCCGTCCAGCGTCGGCCCCATGTCGTCCGGGTGCATGAAGGTGCCGTACGATCGTGACAGGAGCTCGGCCTCAGACCAGCCGAGGACCCGGGTCCAGGCCGGACTGACCGCCGACATCATCCCTTCGTAGTCAGCTACGGCCAGCATGTCCTCGGACAACGTCCAGAGCCGGTCGCGCTCGGCCGTTCGCTCCAGGACCTGCTGCTCCAGGGTGGTGTTCAGAACCTGGAGCTCTTCCTCCATGCGTTTGCGCTCGGAGATGTCGCTGAAGAGTACGGCGACCCGGCGTGCAGCTGGATCACCGACGCGCAGGGCCCGCACATCGAACCAGCGTCCGAACACGTCAGCCTTGTTCTCGAAATGGGCGGGTTCGCCCGTCAGTGCGACGCGCCCATAGGTGTCGAACCAGTGGCGTTCGAGATTGGGAGCGAACTCGCTGACCCACCGGCCAACCACGTCGGCGCCGGTCTGCCGCTCGAAGGCAGGGTTAGCTTCAAGGATGCGGTAGTCGATGGCTCGGTCCGCATCGTCGAACGTCACCTCGATGATGCAGAACCCGACGTCGATGCTCTCGAACAGGGTGCGGTAGCGGCTCTCGCTCTCGGCCAAGGCGGCCTGCGAACGGATCTGGTCCGAGACCTCGTAGCCACCGGCGAAGATGCCGGTGACGGCACCGTCCGCGCCGCGAATGGGCTGGTACAGGAAGTCGAGGTACCGATCGCTGTCCTCGTCCGCGAACCGGATGGGAACGGCACGGGCCGTGTACGGCTCGCCCGTCGCGTAGACCTGATCGAGAAGCTCGTAGAACCCTTGGTCGACCAGCTCCGGAAACACCTCGCGGACGTTGCGACCGATGTAGTCCCGTCGGCCGGCGACCACGACGTAGGCGTCGTTCACGTACTCGAAGACGTGGCCTGGGCCGCGCAGCACGGCGACGAACCCGGGCATCTGCTGGAGCAGAGCCTGCTGGCGCTGTCGTTCGGAAGCGGCCTGTCGCTCGGCAAGCACCTGGCGGGTTGTTTCGGTGCAGGCGCAGAACAGGCCGAGGATGACACCATCATCGCCGGGTACAGGGGTGTAGGAGAAGGCGAAGTGCGCTTCTTCCGGGTAGCCGTTGCGGTGGAGGATGAGCTGCAAGTCGTCCATGTGCACGGGCTCCCCCGCGAACACGCGATCCATCAGAGCGCCCACCTCGCCTTGGATTTCAGGCCAGGTCTCGAAGAACGGGCGACCAAGGGCTGTGGGGTGCCGCTCGCCTAGCATGGGCGCGTAGGCGTCGTTGTAGACCAGGGTACGGTCCGCCCCCCAGGCGATGAACATCGGTTGCCGCGAGTTCAGCATCACCCGCACGAGGGTCAGGAGCGGCTGCGGCCAGTGCTCCTGTGGCCCAAGCGAGGTGCCCGACCAATCGTAGGCACGCATGAGCGCACCCATGTCGCCGCCGCCGGCGAGGGCCGAAGTATCAACCATCGACTCAGCCCTGTCGCCGACTGAGAGACGCTGGCGCGCCGCGGGCTGCCTGACCGATGGCCTCGCCCTCGTCCCTGGTGCGCAGGACCCGGATGGCGGTGCGGATGAGGTCGCTGGTCGAGGCGTACTCGCCCTTGGCCACCTGGCTGTCGATCCAGGCAGCAAGCGCTTCCGTAAGGGCTATGTGGCGAGAGTGTTTGGCGGGCATATTCGCCTTCTAACACAACCGGCGGTTGGGGTGTTTCCTTCCAAGCCACCAGGGCGCAGGCACCTATCTGCAGCCCGCGCTGAGAAGCTGGAGCTGGCGTCCCGCCTGCTTGGCTTTGCGCCATCGAAACGCTCCCAGGGCTATGACCAGCGTTACGTTTGGTCTGACGCGGGTCGAGCGACGATGTCCGCTTCCGCCAACGCTCGCCTGGAAGCGGACGGTCGCAAATCCACCCATCCCGGTCGTAGAGCGGACGGGCGGGTCCCGACCTAACTACGCCATAGAAGCGGGCTGACGCTGTTCTCGAAAGCAGACATCGAGGCTGGGCTCGCGTCAGGGAGGCATTGTTTGAGATGTTCGCCTTCCGGACTGGCGACACCGCTCGATTAATCCGTGATCTGCACCTGCTCGACGCCGCCGAGTTTGCCGGGCTTGCCCGCCGCGACCACCAAGTAACGGCGGCTCGGGCCGGCGTCCTTGCGGGTGACTTGCCGGATCGGGCCGATCGCGTTGACGATGGCCGCGCCGGCCGGGTTGGTGGTGAAGGCGGCGAGTGGCTCCAGGCCGGTCGCGCCCTTCGGATCTGCAGACAGCGCCAGCACGAACGGCATCTTCGGCGCCAGTCCCGTGATCGCGGCCTGCAGCGTCTGCAGCACGCCCTGGTCGAACAGGGTGACCTGCGTCGCCGGCTTGCCGTCGCTGCCCGCGAGCGTCAGCGCACTGGTCTGGCCTGCGGCCCCCAGCGGCTGCAGGTTTTGCATTTCGTCGCCCTCCGGTACGGCGTTCGGGACGTAGGCGACGCCCTGCGGACCCTGCCCGATCGGCACCTCGGCGATCACCGTGTTCGACGCGGTGTCGATCACCGCGGCCTTGTCGGCGTTCTCCAGACCGACATAGACGCGGCTGCCGTCGCCCGAGGGCCAGAGCCCGTGCGGCAGGGCGCCGGTCGGGATCGTTGCGAGCTGGGAGAAATCGTCGGTGCGGAACACCTTGACCTGGTTCAGGCCGCCAATCGTCACGTAGGCGAACTGGCCGGCCTTGGTCGAGACGATGTTGACGTGGTTGGTGATCGGCCCGGTCTCGATCGTCTTCAGCGGCGCGAATGGCGGACGCGCCGAAAACACCTGGGTCCGGCCGACATCTTTGAGGGTGAACCACACCTGCTTGCCGTCCGGCGTGGCGGCGATGTCGGGGCAGAACGGGCTCTCCTGCTTCACGCGGCCGACGATGGCGTGGGTCTTGGTGTCGATGACGACGGTCTCGGGGCTGAAGCTGGAGCAGACGTAACCGTAGGTGCCGTCCGGCGAGAAGATCGTCATGCCCGGCCCGTTCGGTACGGTGATCCGGCGGGTCTCCATGGCGGTCGCGGCATCGAGCACGGCGATATAGTCCTCGCCGCGCACGCTCACCCAGACCTCTCGGCCGTCCGGCGTGAAGAAGGCTTCGTGCGGCGAGCGGCCGACATAGGCGGTGTGGCGGACCGCGTTGGTCGCCGTGTCGATGAAGCTCACGGAGTTCGAACCGATCGAGACCGCGAGCAGGGTCCTGTGGTCCGGCGAGAAGCCCATGCCGTGAACCAGAAGCTGCCCGCGATAGAGCGGGCTCAGGTTTATCGGCGTCGGGTCGCCGAGCCGGATCACCCCGAGCAGGGTGTTGGCGGCGGGATCGACCACAGAGACCGTATTGGAGAACTGATCGGAGGTGTAGAACCGGTCTTTGCTGCTGATGGGCACGTCGGGCGCCGAGGCGGGGCCTGGAGCCTGCCCGGCGAAGGCCGAGCCGGAGAGCAGCACAAGGGCGAGAACGGTCAGGGCGGTCTTCATCGGCGGTGCTCCGAAGGCATCTCGGCGGCAGGTGCCGCGCCATGGTGGTGAACGGGAGGGGCGCCGGCGGCCCGACCCGGCATCGCGGGGCGATCGGCGAGCGCGCGGCGCATCACATCGATCTCCTGGCCCTGCTCGACGACGATCCCCTGCGCGAGGCGGCGCAGGACCGGATCCTTGCCGTGGAGCAGCTCCGCCTTCGCCATCGCGATCGCGCCTTCGTGGTGCGGGATCATCATCGCGGCGAAGTCGCGGTCGGGGTCGCCCGAGGGCGGAACCATCATGTCGGCATGCATCTGCGCCATCGACTGCGCCATCATCGCGTCGAAGGACGCAGACGGAGCTGCCGCTGGCTCGGTGGCGGCCAAGGTCGGGCGCATCATCATACGGCCGCCGACGAGGCCGCTCGCCATCAGCGCCGCCGTCACGGCAAATCCCAGTGCTCCGCGCATGCGGCTTCCTTTTGATCCGGTGTCGATGGGAAGGATGCCTGGGGCGCGGCTTTATTCCGCGGATGTGGCTGAGAGCCCGTTCACGCCTTCGTGATCTGTCGTCGAGAAGACGCGTGGAATAGAGGCGCATCTTCGGCATCCCTCCCGATGCGGTCATGCTCGACCGCGGGAGACCTCACCCATGCGCACTCTGCTGATCCGCGGCGCCTTCGCGGCTGTCGCCTTCTCCGCCTTGGCCGCCCAGGCCGCCGCGCCTGCCATGACGGCCGAGACCGCCAAGGGGCCGGCGCTCGTCGATGCCAAGAGCATGACCCTCTACACCTTCGACAAGGACATGGGCGGCAAGTCGATGTGCAACGGCCCTTGCGCCACCAACTGGCCGGCCCTGATGGCCGCCTCCGGCTCGGCCGCCAGCGGCGACTGGATGATGGTGACGCGGGACGACGGCACGATGCAGTGGGCCTACAAGGGCAAGCCGCTCTACACCTTTGCCAAGGACACCAAGCCCGGCGACATCACCGGCGACGGCTTCCTCAATGGCGCGTGGCACATCGCCAAGCCTTGATCGGTGAATGCCTTGATCGGCCCCCTCTGACCGGGAAGCGTCGTTGGACGAGATCGCCGCCCTGATCGAACCACAAATCCCGGCCCTGCGGCGCTACGCCGTCGCGCTGCTGCGGGACCGCGAGGCGGCGGACGACCTCGTCCAAGACACCCTGGAGCGGGCCTTGTCCGCTTGGTCCGGGCGCCGCCGCGACGGCGACCTCCGAGCGTGGCTGTTCACGATCGAGCGCAACCTGTTCCTCGGCGCCGTCCGGCGCCGGGGCCGGCGCGGCGTCGGTTGCGGCGCGGAAGCGCTGGAGCAGGTGCCCGACCCAGGTATCGACCCGGAGGCCGCGATGGGGGCCCGCGACGTGCTCGCCGGCCTCGACGCCCTGCCCGAGGAACAGCGCTCGGTGCTGCTCCTCGTCGCGGTGGAGGATCTGTCCTATGCCGAGGCGGCCCAGGTGCTTGGCGTACCGCTTGGCACCGTGATGTCCCGGTTGAGCCGGGCGCGGACGCGGATGCGAAGTTTTCTGGAAATTGGCCGGACCGGCCTCTTGAGGAGGGTGAAATGAGCGGGGATCCACGCCCGGTCGGCGAGGACGACCTGCACGGCCTGATCGACGGCCGCCTCGAACCGGAGCGGCAGGCGCTGGTCGAGGCTTGGCTCAAAGGAAACCCCGCGCGTGCGGCCGAGGTCTCGGCGGATCGCGCCCTGCGCGAGCGCCTGCGTGCCCGCCTCGCGCCGATCGCCGAGGAGGCGATCCCGGCGCGGCTCCGGGTGGCCAACATTCGCCCGCGACGTCGGTTCGTCGGTGGGGGCTGGTTCCCCATGGCGGCTGCAGCCGTGCTCTGCCTTGCGCTCGGCGGTGCCGGCGGCTGGGTCGGCCATGCCCTGCGCGGCGGATCCGCGACGGCCATGGTGGCGGAGGCACCGGCGACGCAGGACGCGGTCGCTGCCTTTCGCACCTTCGTGGTCGAGGTGGCGCATCCGGTGGAGGTGCGCGCCGACGAGAAGCCCCACCTCGTGACGTGGCTCTCGAAGCGCCTCGGTCACGCGGTCGCGGCCCCCGATCTCGCGGCCCAAGGGTTTCGCCTGATGGGCGGGCGGCTGCTGCCGGCCGGCGCTGAATCCGCAGCGATGCTAATGTACGACGACGACCGCGGAACCCGCCTGACGCTTTACAGCCGCGTCGGAGACGGCGATGGGCGAACGCTCTTCCGCTTCGCCCGAGAGGGCGACATCGCTGCCTTCTCCTGGGTCGATGGTGGCATGTCCTACGTCGTCACCGGCCGTACCGACGAGGCCCGGCTGCTCACCGTCGCGCAGGCGGTCGATGCGCACGTCCGCGGCCTCGCGCCGGATCGTCGGCAGCCGTGACCCTCGACCAGCTTCGCATCTTCGTGGCGGTGGCCGAGCGGCAGCACGTGACGCGAGCCGCCGAGGCGCTGAACATCGTCCAGTCGGCGGTCAGCACGGCGATCGCCAACATCGAGGGGCGGCACGCGACGAAGCTGTTTCACCGGGTCGGCCGCGGGATCGAACTCACCGAGGCGGGGCGCGTATTCCTCATCGAGGCTCGCGCGGTGCTCGCCCGGGCGGAAGCCGCCGAACTGGTGCTCGCCGACCTCAGCTGCCTGCGACGCGGGACGCTGGCGCTCTACGCCAGCCAGACCATCGCCAGCGACTGGCTGCCGCGCCACCTCGTCGCCTTCCGCCGCACCTACCCTGAGATCGCCATCCGGCTGGCGGTCGGCAACACCACCGATGCCGCCGACGCGGTGCGCGCCGGGCAGGCCGAACTCGGCTTCGTCGAGGGAGCGTTGGACGACCCGACGCTCGCGAGCACCACCATCGCGCGGGACCAACTCGTCCTCGTGGTTGCCCCAACACATCCCTTCGCGGGGACGACCGCGCTCGCACCCGAGGACCTCGCCGGGGCCGATTGGGTGCTGCGCGAGGCGGGATCCGGAACCCGCTCGGCCTTCGAGGCAGCGCTCATGGAGGCTGGCCTCTCCACGGCCCAACTCCGGGTCACGCTCGAACTGCCCTCGAACGAGGCGGTGCGCGCCGCCGTCGAGGCCGGGGGCGGGGCCGCCGTCCTGTCCGAGACCGTGGTCGCCGCCGCGCTACGGGCCGGAACGCTGGTGCGGGCGGCGTTCGCCCTGCCGAGCCGGCCCTTCCGGGTGCTGCGCCACAAGGAGCGCTATCGCAGTCGGGCAGCCGACGCGCTGCTCGACCTGATCCAGGAGGCGGCTGCCGGATGAGGGAACCTGCGAAGCCCGTTCCCCCCGACGACCCGCGGGTCAGGCTCGCCGAGGACCGCACGGTGCTGGCAGCCGAGCGCACCTTCGTGGCGTGGCTTCGCACCGGGCTCGCCTTCCTCGGCGTCGGCCTGGCCGCGCAGCGCTTCCTGCGAGAGGTGCTGGCGGTCTGGCCACTGAAGGTGCTGTCGCTCACGCTGATCGCCTGCGCGCTTGCCTCGTTCGCCGGCGCCGCATGGCGGGACCGGGCGATCCGAGCGCGACTCGCCCATGCCGAGATCCCGATGATGCCGCGCATCCTCACCGTCGGGGTTGCGGCCCTACTCATCGCGATCTCGGGCCTCGCGGCCACTGCCCTGCTCTGGGCGTGACGGTTAGGCCACCGTTACCCGCACCCGGTGCCAGGCGGCGCTGAGGTAGCCCTTGTAGTTCCAGGTGTCGTCCGGCGCCGCAGGCTGGGTCTGGCCGGCGGAATCCCAGGCCCGCACCGCGAGTTCGTGCTCGCCGGTCGTCAGCTCGCAGTCGATCTCCCAGAACGTCCAGGCGTAGGGCGCGTCCGCATCGCGGTCGATCCGGGCCTGTGCCCAGCTGCGACCGCCATCCGTCGAGACGTCGACGCGGGCGACCGCTCGGTCGCTGGCGATGGCGTAGCCGCGGATCGCGTGCCGGCCGGCCTTCAACGCTGCGCCGCGGGCGGGCTCGCAGATCGCGCTGTTGAGCGGCATCGCCTCGATGGTGATGCCGTGGGCGGGGTCCGCGGTCTCGGCGGTCACGTCGGGCGGAAACAGCTTGTAGTCGTCGGCCTGCATCGGGTTGTTGGAGGGGTGATCCTGCACCGTGATGCGGGCGAGCCACTTCGGGCTGCGGATACCGGCAAAGCCCGGCACCACCACGCGCAACGGATGGCCGTGCTCGGGGGCGAGAGGCTCGCTGTTCATCGCGAAGGCGAGCAGCGTCTCGGGGGCGAGCGCCTTGGCGAGCGGGATCGAGGCGCCGAAGCGCGTGTCCGTATGGGCGATCCGGTCGTGGCTCTCGAAGGCGACGTGACGTGCGCCCCCCGCGTCGAGGCCGGCCGCGCGCAGGACGTCGGCGAGGCGCACGCCGGTCCATTCCGCGTTGCCGATGGCGCCGGCCGCCCACGGGTCGCCGGCGACCGGGGCCACCGCCAGCATGTCCGCCCGGCGGTTGCCGGCGCATTGCATTACTGCCGTGACGGTGATGGGTGCGAACCGCGCCTTGAGGTCGGCGACGGACAGGTCGAGCGGCGTCGCGACCATCCCGTCGACGGTCAGGCGGTAGCTGTCGGCGTCGATGTCCGGGATGTCGCCGTGGCTGCGGACGTAGAAGTCGGCCTGCTCGGTGATGAAGGTCGCGCGCAGGCGATCGAGCGGCGGCTCGGCGTTGTAGGGCGCCTTGCCGTGGACGATGAGGCGGTCCTTGCGCTGGAACAGGCCGAGCATGGGGTCTTTGTCCTGCGTTCGTGACGTGTCGACGACGAGAACGCGCCGGGGGCGATAAGGCCCCCGGCGCGCGTCGCCTCAGGGCTTCATCGTCGAGATGACCGCGTTCTTCGCCCGGTCCACCACGGCGACGCTGAGGTCGCGGTTGAGGACGTAGGCGTGGGCGTTGTTGGTCGAGAACGCGATCGCCTGGCGCGGCTCGTTCAGGCCGGTCACCGTTGCGACGACCTTGAGAGTGCCGGTGTCGATCACCGACAAGGAGTTGTCCTTGAGATTGCCCGAATAGACGAAGCGCCCGTCCGGGGTCAGCGCGGCGCCGTAGGGGTCCTTGCCCACTGCCACCTCGGAGGTGACCTTACGGGCGGCGACATCGACCACGCCGATGGTGTTGCGGCCGCTGTTGGCGGCAAACAGCGTCTTACCGTCCTTGGTGATCGAGATGGCGCGCAGCTTGTCGAACCCGGCGATCTCGCCGGTGATCTTGTTGGTAGCGGTATCGACCAACGTGATCTTGTCGCCGAGGAAGTTCGTCACGAACACGGTCTTGCCGTCCGGCGACAGCTTCACGCCCTGGCGCGGCTGCGCGAAGCCGGGGATCACGGCCTCGGCGAGCATGGTCCTGGTGTCGAACACGGTCAGCGTGCTCGCGGCCTCGTTGTTGACGTAGAGCTTGCCTCCGTCGGCCGAGAGCACCGTACCGAACGAGCCGGGGCCCGCGGCGAGAACGCCGGCCTCCTTGCCGGTGGCGGTCTCGTAGACCGTGATCCGGCCGGTGCCGCTGTCGGAGACGTAGAAGCGGGCGCCGTCCGGCGCGAACACGATGTTGCGCGGCGTGACGAAGCCGTCGAGGCGGCGCAGCACCGTGCCCTTGGCGACGTCGTAGACGACGACGGCGCTCTCCTCGCTGTTCGAAACAGCGGCGACGGTCCCGGCGGCGTTCAGCGCCAGGGCGTTGTTCTTGATCGCGCCGTCGAAGCCGGCGGCGAACCCGGGCTGGGCCTGGGCTAGGAGCAAGGCGGCTCCGGCGAGGAGGGTGCGGAGGCTGGTGCGGATATGGGTCATGAAGCGGGTCTCTCGGGCATGCGCGCTCGTTCGGCGGCCGGGGCCTGCCGTGAGGGCTGGTTCGAAATCGGAAATCCGTGGTGCAAGGCCGGGCCGGCCGTGCATCGCCCTGAGGAGACGCCAGAAGGCGCGGTTTATTCCCCGAGGCCGGCGAAATAGCGCGGCGGCCTCGGGATTCGGGGGTTCAGGGCGTCGGCTTCAACGCCGTGAGGTAGTCGACGATGGTCTGCACGTCGGCCTGATCGACGGGCGCCTTGTAGACGTGGACCATCTTGTTCACGGTCTCGGTCCACTGCGCCTTCGTGAGCTTGGGCTGGGTCAGCACCATCCCAGCCGAGTGGCAGGCGAGGCAGTTGTTATTGACCGCCTCGGCCCCCGGTCCGTCGGGGAACATTCGGTCGGAAGTCGGGAATTCGATCGATTGCGAGGTGAAGCGCATCGGCTCGGGAGCCGGGGCGGCGAGCGCCACCAGGGGAGACAGTATGAGCGCGGCGATGAGGGCCGCAGGGCGGATTGGGTTCATGGCTGTTCTCCTCAAGCGGCCTGGAAGGACACGGCCTCGATGCCGTTCTGCATGAAGCCGGCGCCGTTCCAGACCTGGTCCATGGGCTGCGCGACGCCGTTGGTGTTGGTGCAGCGGACCCTGATCGTGTGGGTGCCGGAGGCCAGCGCCGGTAGGCTGCCCTCGAAGCGGCGGAAGCTGTAGGGGCCCTCGTCCGCGCCGAGCTGCGCCGGGAACCACGTCGCTCCGCCATCTCCGGAGAAGTCGACCGTCTTCACCCCGCAATCGCCGCCGAAGGCGATGCCGCGAAGGGCCACCGGCGTTCCGGCTGCCACCTTGGCGCCATCGGTCAGGTTGGTGACGAAGGAGCGCGGCACCATCCTGTTGATCGGGACCGTTTTGAAGACGGTCTGGCCGGGCTTAATGTTGGCGCCCGGCACGTCCGGGATGCGGTAGGCGGTCTTCATCCAATATTGGTCGTCGGGCTTGTCCAGCACCTCGATGTCGGACAGCATCTTGACCCAATAGGTCGAGTACCAGCCTGGCACCACGAGGCGGAGCGGGAAACCGTTGAGCAGCGGAAGTTGCTCGCCGTTCATCGCGTAGGCGATCATCACCTCACCATTGTTGGCGTGGTCGAGATCGAGGGACTTCTTGAAGTCCGGCGCGTCGTCGACCACGGGCTCGTCGAGGCCGCTGAAGCGCACCTGCAAGGCACCAGACTTCACGCCAGCGCGTTCGAGCACGTCCTTGAGGCGCACGCCGGTCCAGCGGGCGTTGCCCATCGAGCCGTTGGCCCATTGCGCGCCGGGCACACGCGGCTCGAACAGCCCGCGTGAATTGCCCGAGCACTGGTTCACCGCGGCGATCTCGAAGCGGGGCAGGCCGGCGATGGCGTCGAGGGAGAGCGAGAGTTCCTTCTCGACATGACCGTGGACCTTGAGCCGGAAGGTGCCGGCATCGACCTCGGTCGGGATCGAGGCCCAGTGCCAACGGACGTAGAAGCGGTCGTTGGGGGTGAACACGCCCTCGTCGAAGACCGAGAACGGCGTCTCCAGCAGCGGCGGATGAGTGCGCTGCAGGATCATCTCGCCCTTGTCCGGAAAGGCCGTGGTCAACGCCCGCTCATACGGGCCGCCCGGCAGCGGAAGCTTCACCGAGCCCGCCGCCCAGGCCGGCATGGCGGCGCCGAGGCTGCCGAGCCCTAGGCCACCCAGGACGAGGCGGCGGTTCGTCGGTCTGTCCAGTCCGTGCATGGTCTCTCCCCTAAGAATGTCGGCGTCGATGCGTTCGAGGGCATCGGACCCGTCGCGATTCCTCGCGACCATGGAGATGCTACGGGATACGATTTATTCCTTCCAACGGTCTTTCGCGATGTGAATGATCTCCAAACGCGATGATTTGAGAAGTTTCGATCTACGATGGGACGATCAAGGACGCCGTCTCGGCGTCACGCCGCCGGCGCGCCGACGGGCGCGGTCCTGCGATGCCCGAACAGGGCGTGACGCTCTGAAAAACCGCGAAGGGCGACGGTGCCGAGAGGTTCGAGGGCATGCGCCAATCCGTCGATGAATGTGTCGGTGGCGATCAGCGGCGTGTCGTAGGTCTTGCACAGGCGCTCGACGCGAGCGAGCACGTTGAGATCGCGGCCGATCGCCGTGAAATCGACCCGGTCGCCGCCGCCGATATTGCCGTAGGCGATCTCCCCGACATGAAGTGCGACGCCGACCTCGAAGGCAGCTGTGTCACCGTCGCGCAGGGTCGCAAGCGCAGCGAGTGCGGCCTCGGCGGCATGCAACGCGGCACGGCGCGCCGCGGCCTCGTTGTGATCGGCATCGAACACGGCCAGTAGCCCGTCGCCGATATACTTCAGCACCTCGCCGCCTTCCGCCTCGATGGCCGGCACGATGGCATCGAACATCCGGTTGAGGGCGGCCACGACACAGTCTGGGCTCTGCCGGTCGGACAGTTCACCGAACCCGCGCAAGTCAGTCAGCATCATCGCGGCCCGCATCAGGCGCACGTCGCCACGCCGCACCGTGCCGGCCAGAATCTGCCGCGCCGGGTCGCGCCCGACATAGGCGCTCAGCACCGCGCCGAGCATGTCGTCGAGCGCCTTGATCTCGAACAGCAGCGAGAAAGACCCGACCAGCGCCAGCAACGTGTCGATCTCGATCGGCGTGAAGCCGCCCGGTCTCGCCGTGGCCCAGGAGGCGGCGCCCATGCGTCCACGCGCGGCGCGCAGCGGCACGATGAGGTAGTCGGTCAGACCCTCGTCGCGAAGCTCGCCCAGCACGGGAAACGGCAGCGGCCCATCCCCGTCGAGACGGCATCGGAATGGGGTACGGGTCTCGACCACGTGCTCGACGGTGTTGCCGTGAAAAGTCGGCGTACCCTCGATGCCGTGGCGGCGACGCAGGGCTAGGCTCGACGCTCCGGGATGCCAGACGCGCATCACCCACCGGAACGACGGATGCAGGGTCGGCGCGTGGGTGGTGGCGCGGGCCAGTGGCAGGCCGAGCCCCGAGAGGCACGCGCTGAACCCGTCGAGAAGGGCTGCCGCGTCCGCCGCTTCGCGACCCGGCCCCATCAACCATCCCGTCGCCTGTGCGACCGCCTCGGACGAAGATTGGGACGAACGTGTCACGGCAGTTCTTTCATCAAGAATTCGGACCGATGCCATAGCGCGGATCAGACGAGGCCGAGCACGTGGATCAGGCCGAGGCTGACGGCGCCTAGCGCAAGGAGCGAGGCGACCACCGCGAGGGTCACCCGCGCCCCGGCCTTGGCGACGCTGCGCACGTCGACGCCGAGGCCGAGCGCCGCCATCGAGACCACGGTCAGCACGTTGGCGGTCTCCGACATCGGCGCGAGCGCGACCTGCGGGATCAGCCCGGCCGAGCGAAGTGCCGCGAGCGCCAGGAAGGCGAGGATGAACCACGGCACCAAGCGGTGAATCGCGAGGCCGCCGGGGGCCGGGCGGTCACCGGCTGTGACGCTGGGAGCGGACTCGTCGGTCTCCTCGCGCAGCCGGCTCGCGCCGAGGGAGAGCACCAGGACGACCGGGCCTAGCATCAGCACCCGGACGAGCTTCACCAGGGTTCCGACCTGGACGCTGAGCGCCGCGACCGGCGCGGTGGCGGCGAGGACCTGGGGAACAGCGTAGACGGTGAGGCCGGCGAGCACGCCGTACTGCATCGGCGACAGACCGAGTAGCGGCACCAGCAGCGGCAGGCCGAGCACCACCAGCACGCCCAGCACCGCGGTGAAGGCGATGGAGGCGGCGACGTCCTCGCCGTCGGCGCCGATCACCGGGGCCGTGGCCGCAATCGCCGAGTTGCCGCAGATCGAGTTCCCGCAGGCCACGAGGATCGCCATGCGCGGATGCAGCCCGAGCGCTCGGCCGATGCCGTAACTCGACAGGATCGCCACGACGACGACGCCCGCGATGCCGAAGAGCAGGCCCGGTCCGGCGGCGAGGATCGTCGCGAGGCTGAGCGACGCGCCGAGTAGTACGACCGCGATCTCCAGCACGGTCTTGGCCCCGAAGGCGATGCCGGGAAAGAAACGCTGCGACGGGGTCCAAATGGTGCGGATCGCGCTGCCGAGCAGGATCGCGAGCACCAGGGCTTCGAGCCAGGCACGACCGAACAGATGCGCCTCGGCGGCTTCGAAGCCGATCGCTGCGGCGGTGACCGCCACGCAGAGGCCCAGTCCCGGAAGGATGGCTCTCATGCCGGCCAAGGTACGCGTCGAACGAGAGTGGGAGAAAAGTCTGAGCGCGGACATGGATGGCTCCGAGGTGATGCCGGAGGATCCCAGGTCCCGTTCATTCACTCCAACGGAATGATTAGATGCTTTTCATCGCTGAAATAGATGAAAGCAGGACCCCTTCAGAGTTTGCGGAGACGCATTGTGGGGGGCCGACAGGCGGATTCACCCGTCGATCCAGCGGGCCGTGATCGTCGTGTCCGCAGCAAGCTCATAGATCCTGACTGCTGTTGCTAATCGTCGTGCTTGGTCCCTACGTGGCCCGGATCCCGATGGCCGCCCTCGTTGCGGTGATGATCATGGTGGCCATCAACACCTTCCAGTGGAAGTCGCTCGGGACCCTGGTGACCCACCCGAAGGCGTCGAGCTTCGTGATGCGCGGCACCGTGGCGGTGGTGGTCGCCACCCACGACCTCGCCAAGGGCGTCCTTTTCGGCGTGGTCCTCAGCGGTCTGTTCGTCGCCCACAAGGTCACGAGGTTCATCGCCGCCCGGTCGTCCCACCGTGAGGGCGACGTGCGGACCTACCAGGTCACCGGGCAGATCTTCTTCGCGACGGCCGAAGCCTTCCACGCCGCCTTCGATTTTCGCGAGGAGGCCCTGCGGGCGGTCGTGACTGACCTACAGGCGGCGCACTTCTGGGACATCTCGGCCATCAACGCCCTCGACCGGGTCGTGCTGAAGTTCCGTCATCACGGCATCGCGGTCGACGTCGTCGGCATGAACGAAACGACGGCCACGATGGTCGAGCGCGTCGGCACCCACGACAAGCCGGGGGCGACCTTCGCCGTGGGCGGCCACTGACCGTGGCGTCATCCTTCGCAAGGGCGGACGGATGCGGGCTGCCGTCTTCATCCGCCGGTGCGACAGGCCCCTCGGGCGCGCGGTCCGAAAGTCGCGTCGGCAGGTTTGCGGCGTTTGTCGGGAGGTCGCGACCTCGATGACCCTCGACCTCTCTCGGCCAAAGGCCCTTCGGCACCATCGCCGACGCCCGCAACGCTTTGCCCTGGCCGGGGACCGCGGCCGCGCCCCGCATCGCGCTCCGTTGGACGAGTGTCAGGTGGGACGGGACGATCCGCGCGACCGTATGCCCGACGCTTTCGCGATCAGGGGGAAGGCCCACATGGGAGCGACGCCGGTCCTCGATCTGCCTCAAGGGTGGAGGCACAGAAATCGACGACCCGCGAAATTCCCGCCTCGGCCTTCCTCGGAACGTCGAGGCTAAGCCGACGCCGGATGGTGGCCAGCCCTCTGGGGAACGACCAGAACGCATACGACCATCAACGCCGCGAGCACCACCGAGATGGTCAGGTCGCTGATCCCCAGGCCACCCTGGGCAGAGGGCTTGTCGAGCGAGTTCGCGACCGTCGCACCGAGCGGACGCGTCAGGATGAAGGCGGCCCAGAACAGCGCCGTGCGGGAGGTTTTCGTGAAAAAGTAGAGACCGGCCGTGACGGCCAGGGCGCCGGCGATCAGCAGGGCGCTTCCGTTGTAGCCGAGTGGGGTGTCGTCGGCCATCCAGTCGCCCAACGCGGTGCCGAGCGTCTGCGAGAACATGATGGTCAGCCAGTAGAAACATTCCACCTTCGGGGTCGAGACGGTCTCGACCGCGACCGTCCCCTCCGACCTGTACCAGAAGCCGAGCGAGCCCAGCACGAGCGCGAGGAGGGATAGCGACCCGCCAAGGTAGCCGATGCCCAGCGACCGGTCGAAGAGATCGGCCATCGTCGTTCCCGCCAAGGTCGTCGCAGTGATGACGGCCCAGTACAGGGACGGGTGAAACCGCTTGGCCTTGATCTGGGCCGCCACGGCGACAGCCAGGAGGGTCGTGAAGATCAGGGTGCCGACGAGGTAGCCCAGACCCAACGTCAGGGTGACGGCGTTGCCGCCGACCTCGCCCAGGGTCGTGGCAACGATCTTGATCCCCCAGAAGGCCAGCGTGATCTCCGGGACCTTGCTCGCTTCGATACCGGTTCGGTCGTCGGCCATGGATGGGTCCTCCGTCAGGTCGATAGGTCGGCGGCGTCACGGCTGCCGCTCAGGACCCGATCAGCTTCCTCAGCCGGTCGAGGTTGGCGAGTTGCCGAAGGGCGGTGTCGCGCTCGGCCGCGGCCAGGCCGAGGATGACGGCCTCCAGGGCGACGAGCGTGGTGGCGTGAAGGGCGACCTGGTTCGCGCGGCCGCGACGGGCCAACAGCACGACCGTGGCCTTGCGGGCGATGGTGCTGGTCTCCGTGTCGGTCACGAGGACCACGGGCAAGCCCAGACGGTGCGCCTCGCCCATCACGGCCTGCACCTCGCGGTAGGGCTTGCCGTAGGCCAGGAGTATGACCGCGTCGTCGGCATGCAGGCCCAGCAACTGGTCGGCCAGCGACCATCCCGTCGCATCGAGAAGCAGGCTCTGCCGTCCCGAGCGCGTAAGTTGGATGGCCACGTACCGGGCAAGATGCGCGGAGGGGCCGATCCCGAAGACGCCGATCCGGGTCGCTGGATGCAGGGCGGTGACCGCCGCGAGGATACCCGCGCGTCCGTCCTCCGTCCGGAGCGCTTCCATCCCCTCCCGATGCGCTTCCAGCACGGCATCGATGGCATCGCCGGTGGTGGCGCCGACTTCCGCCAGCGTTCGACGCATGTCGGTCGCCGGCGTCCGTCGGCCGTCGAGTCCGGCGGCGAGCGCCTGCTTGAGATCAGGCAGGCCATCGAACCCCAGCGCCTGGACGGCGCGGATCACGGTCGCGTCCGATGTCGCGAGATGCGTGGCGATCTGCTGGGCCGAGCTTGCGAGAACCGTCGCCCGGTTCTGATCCAGGTAACCCGCGACCCGGGCAACGGTGGGGGACAGGGATGGCATCAGCCGCCGGACCGTGTCGCCGAACTCGTCCGCCATCGGCTTCGCCTCCGCCAGTCGGGGGTGCCCCGTTTGGAACCATGATGTAGCATTTTCTACAATAACGTTGACATCGGTAGCAAGAGCGACAATTCCTCCTGACGGAAACCGCGTCCGGCCAAGCGGTCGAGCGGCAGGGAGGATCGGAATGGCCATCGACTGGGTGCATGCATGGCCCACGGCACTTGCGGCGTTCCTCGCCTCCATCGTCGAGTTCGTCGAGGCCCTCACCATCGTGCTCGCCGTCGGCGCGACCCGGGGTTGGCAGAACGCCCTCGCGGGCGCCGCGGGCGCCCTCGCCGTCCTCCTTGCCATCGTGCTGCTCTTCGGCCCGCTGCTGACCCGCATCCCCCTGCGGGACGTACAACTCGTCGTCGGCGGCCTGCTGCTGCTGTTCGGCATGCGTTGGCTGAGGAAGGCCATCCTCCGCTCCGCCGGGGTCATCGCCCTGCACGACGAGGACGAGGCTTACGGCAAGCAGGCGGCCGCGCTGGGCACCGGAGGCGGCGGCCGCCTTCGATGGGATGCGGTGGCCGTGACCACCGCCTTCAAGATCACCATGCTCGAAGGCCTGGAAGTCGTCTTCATCGTCGTCGCCGTCGGTGCGGGCGGGGCGGGACTCCTGGTCCCCGCCAGCCTCGGGGCGCTCGGCGCCCTGATCGTCGTGGTGGCGCTCGGCGTCGCGCTTCACCGCCCCCTGTCGATGGTGCCGGAGAACACGCTCAAGTTCACGGTCGGCGTCCTCCTGTCGGCCTTCGGCGCGTTCTGGGTCGGCGAGGGCATCGGCCTCGACTGGCCCGGCGGCGACTGGGCGGTCGCGGCGCTGACCGCGGGCTTCCTCGGCCTCTCGGTTCTGGCCGTGCCGACGTGCCGTCGACGTGCCGCCGCCCTTCGTCCCCTTCCCAACCTCTAGGCATCCGCATGCACTGGCTCGGAACCGTCCTTCGCGAACTCCTGGGATTGGTCGTGGACGATGTCGGCTTCGCCGCCTCCATCGTCGCCTGGGTCGGGGCGGCTTGGCTGGTGCGCGCCTACGGACAGGCCGGCACGACATCGGCCGCGATCTTCCTGTTCGGAGGGCTTGGCCTGATCCTGGTGGAAAGCGTCCTCAGGCGTTCCGGGGCGCCGCGATGACCCGGCCCTCGCTGCCGGTCGCGACCGATGGGATCAAGGCCGCCGGGATCACCCCATCGCTCCTAGCACGCATGGGGCAGCGCGACTTCGGGCTGGCGGCGGGCGCCTTCCTCGTCGTGGCACTGCTCCTCGGCTTCGGGCTTCTCGCCGACGAGGTGATCGAGGGCGGAACAGCACGGTTCGACCTGGCGGTGCTCACCGCGCTTCGAACGGGCAAGGATCTCGCCATCCCCATAGGACCGGCCTGGGTGCAGGAGACGGGACGGGACGTCACCGCGCTGGGAAGCTTCGTCTTCCTCGGCTTCCTTTCGGCCGCGACCGTTGGTTACCTCATGCTGGTCCGCAAGCGCGGCCTCGCGATGGTGATGGTGGCCGCGGTCCTCGGCGGCGCAATCGCAAGCACCTTGCTCAAGTACGGCATCGACCGGCCCAGGCCGGACTTCCCGAACGCGGTGCGGGTCTTCACGCCGGGCTTCCCGAGCGGTCACGCAACGCTTGCAACCGTCACCTTCCTGACACTCGGCGTCCTCCTGACCCGAGGGAGCGCCGACCGCCGGGTGAAGTCGTACTTCATGGGCCTGAGCGTGTTCCTGACGGTGGCGGTTGGGCTGAGCCGGATCTACCTCGGCGTGCACTACCCGAGCGATGTCCTCGCCGGATGGTGCGTGGGCGCGGCCTGGGCGGTGTCCTGCTGGATCCTCGCCCTCTGGCTTCAATCCCGCGGCGAGATCGAGCGGGAAGGAGCCGAGGCCGCACCGGCTCGATCCGGAACGGGCACGGAGCCGGAGCTCAGTCGATGATGCGGCGGGATGCGATGGTGGTATCCGGACCGAACTCGTAGACCCGGATCGATCCGGTCACGATCTCGACGGATTCGATTTCCCTTGGGCCCAGTCCTTCGAGCACCATCACCAAGGCCCGCAACGAGTTGCCGTGGGCGACGACCAGCGTCGGACCGCGCATCGCCGCCGGCTGGATATGCCTCAGGTGGAAGGGCACGACCCGGGCGACGGTGTCCCGGAGGCTCTCGCCGTTCGGCGGCTGACCCTTGTAGGAGCGCCGCCAGCCCTCGATCCGCTCCGCCCCGAAACGTTCGTAGGCGCCCTGCTTGCCAAGGCCGCTGAGGTCGCCGTAGTCGCGCTCGTCCAGGGCGGTATCCCGGAGGGGCACCAGATCGGCCTGCCCCAGGGCATCGAGCGCCAGCCGGGAGGTCGCGATGGCCCGCGCGAGGGTCGACGTGAAGGCTGAGGCGAAGCGAAATCCTTCGTCCTTGAGCCGCAGCCCGGCCGAGCAGGCTTCCTGTCGGCCCCGCTCGGTGAGGGGTGAGTCGAGCAGTCCCGTGAAAAGGCCGTCGGCGTTGGCCTGGCTCTGGCCATGGCGGACGAGGACGAGACATCGCCCCGGCGGGGGTACTGAAGAGGCGATCACGCGGGCTCCGGGCGAAGGGTGGTGCGGACAGGGAAATGCCGGCGCGGAGGACCCGCGCCGGCACCCTAGGCTCCTTGGTGTTCGCGACCGATCAGTTCGGCAGGGCGAACACGGTGAGCTGGCCACCGAGGTTGGTGTAGCTCGACAGGGCGGCGTAGCCGCCCACCGCGCCGAGGCCGGCGTTCGGGTCGGTCAGGCCGGCCGCGAGGCCGATGCCGGCCCAGCCACCGACACCCGACAGGATGCCGACGTACTGCTTGCCCTTGTGGGTGTAGGTCATCACGTTGCCGATGATGCCCGACGGGGTCTTGAACTTGTACAGTTCCTTACCCGTCTTGGAGTCGACGGCCTTCAGGTAGCCTTCCAGCGTGCCGTAGAAGACAACGTCGCCGGCGGTGGCGAGGGCGCCCGACCAGACCGAGAACTGCTCGGGATCGGACCACGCGATCTTACCCTTCACGCCGTCCCAGGCGATGAAGTTGCCCATGCCGCCATGGCTGTTCGGCGCGGGGTACATCGACAGGGTCGCACCGACGTAGGGCTGGCCCGGGGTGTAGGTCACCCGGAACGGCTCGTAGTCCATGCAGACGTGGTTGGTGGGCACGTAGAACAGGTTGGTCTTCGGCGAGTAGGCGGCGGGCTGCTGGTCCTTCGAACCCAACGCGGCCGGGCAGATACCCTTGGAGTTGGTGTCCTCGCCGTTCTGCTCGGTGGAGAACTTGGCCTGGACGAGGGGGCGACCGTAGGTCTTGGAGCCCTTGTCCATGTCGACCTTGGAGGCCCAGTTGACGACCGGGTCGAACTTCTCGGCGACGAGGAGTTCGCCGGTGGCGCGGTCCAGGGTGTAGCCGAAGCCGTTGCGGTCGAAGTGGGTCAGGAGCGGGCGCTCCTTGCCGTCGACCTTCTGGTCGGTGAGGATCATCTCGTTGATGCCGTCGTAGTCCCACTCGTCGTGGGGGGTCATCTGGTAGACCCACTTGGCCTGCCCGGTGTCGGGGTTGCGCGCCCAGATGGTCATCGACCACTTGTTGTCGCCCGGACGCTGCTTGGGGTTCCAGGTCGAGGGATTGCCCGAGCCGTAGTACATCAGGTCGAGCTTCGGGTCGTACGAGTACCAGCCCCAGGTGCAGCCGCCGCCGGTCTTCCACTGGTCGCCTTCCCAGGTCTTCAGCGAAGAATCCTTGCCCACCGGCTTGCCGAGGTAGGTGGTCTTCTCCGGGTCGACCAGCATCTCGTCGTCCGGGCCGACGGAGTAGGCGCGCCAGACCTTCTTGCCGGACTTGAGGTCGTAGGCGGTCACGTGACAGCGTACGCCGAACTCGCCGCCCGAGATGCCGACGATGACCTTGTCCTTCACCGGCAGCACGGTGGCGGTGTTGGTCTCGCCCTTCTTCGGGTCGCCGTTCTGGACCGACCAGTTCACCTTGCCGGACTTGGCGTCGAGCGACACGACCGTGGTGTCGGCCTGGTGCAGGATGATGGCGCCGTCGGCGTAGGCCAGGCCACGGTTGACCGTGTCGCAGCACATCACCGGGATCACCGACGGGTCCTGCTTGGGCTCGTACTTCCACACGATCTTGGCCTCGTGGTCGAGGTCGAGCGCGTAGACGATGTTCGGGAACGGGGTGTGGACGTACATCATGTTGCCGATGACGAGCGGGGCGCCCTCATGGCCGCGCAGCACGCCGGTCGAGAAGGTCCAGGCCACCTGGAGGTTCTTGACGTTGTCCTTGTTGATCTGGTCGAGCTTCGAATAGCGCTGGTTCGTGTAGTCGAGGCCCGGGAACGCCCACTGGTTGGGGTCCTGCATCAGTTTCATCAGGTTTTCGTTCGCGATGGCCGGCATGGCGGCCGGCAGGAGCGTCGCGGCGTAGGCGACGGACGCCGCAAGGGCGATCTTCCTCATAGGTGTTCCTCCATTTGAGCGTTCGAACCCGGACGTTGTGTCCGCCAGGGGTCTCCTCACCGCATCCCGGTCCGTCGGCGGCGACGTGTCGGCCCTGCGCGCTTCCGCGCCGGGCCCCGGACCGGGGCTGCATTCCCCTTGAGCCCCAATATCATCGTCCGGGAGCCCAAGTGGAGCGCCGGTAGAAGTATCGAATTATAAGATCAGCGCAATAAGCATTTTCTAATTGCGACAGAATTATCCAGTAATTATCATGCAGATACTGATTTAACCAATACGCCGTCGCCCGAAAAAGCCATGGCTTTATCAGGGGCGCAAATAGTGCTGTTTTTTAAATAAAGATGCCGCTCTTTATTATTCCGAGACATCGCTTTTTTGCGTTGATTCAGACTATCGAGTGGCTATCCTTATTCCTGCGACAGACTAGACCTAAGCACATGTATTCTTGTGACCGCTCGGAGGCATGTGTCCTGGTCGCGGCGGAGCCTTATGGCTCCGCCTTTTTTTTCGTGCGCGAACGGGAAAAGGCCCGGACCGCGCCTGGTGGGCGACGGCGGGCATCAGGACGGTCTTGGATCGGGCAGGGTCATCGGTCGGCTCATGAGGGGCCGCCTTGCGGCGATCCGGTTGCGGTCATGAGCGTGACGGTGCGGGTCAACACATAGCTCTACCCGCGCCGAAGCGCTCGGTAGAAGCTATCGTCCGGCCCATAGGGGGCCGGCAGTTATCGGGGAGCTTCATCCCCATCCCACGTCCGGCAACGTGGATTAATCCGTCGTCCGGGTCAATCCCTTCGTCGACCGATCACGCGCGGGTCACGGCAAGGGAGAGGAAATAGGCGCCGTAGGCCGTCACCATGAGGGCCGCGACCCCGTCGAGGACGTAGGGCGGCACCTTCCGGAAGATCCCGGTGCCGCCGAGGGCGAAAGCCAAGGTCGCCACGAGCACGACCCCGATGCCGACCCCGAGGGTCGCCGTTCCCGCGCCCTCCCGAAGCGAGACGCCGAGCCAGACCACCAGGATCTCAAGCCCCTCGGCGACCAGGGCCCAGGCGGCGACGCCGAGGCCCGCGGCGTTGATCGGCCGCGACCAGTTCGCGTCCGTCGAGCCGGGGGCCGTGCCGGCATCGCGCTTCGAGAGCCCGTCGATGAACTCGTAGAGCAGGTACAGGCCGAACCCGAGCAGCAAGACCGCCGAGATCCAATCCAGGACGTTCAGGGCCAGGAGGTTAGGCCGCCTTGCGCAGGACGACCGTGAGGATCGACACCGCCAGCCCGCCGAGGATGGAGCCCGCCAGGACGCTGCGCCATCCGAACCGGTACGCCCCGGCCATCATCACCGTCGCGGCGATGAAGAGTTCGGTGAAGGTCACCTGGAAGGTGATGACGGCTCCGAGCCAGGAAAGGGTCATGGGATGCGCTCCGCCCCGGGCCGGCGTCGAACGCGCCGGCCTCGGCCGCGGAGGGCATAGACATGCCCCGGGCCCTGGACCAGCCACCGTCTTTCGTGATGCTTTCGAACGACCCGGGCCCCATCCCCACTCGGGATGGGGCCCGGGCGCGCGGGAGTTGGATCTTGACGAACGGGCGAGGCGAAGGCATCTCCCGTCCACGGCAATGGAATCTGCCGGGCCTTTCGGCCAAACCGCCCCCTGGGCTAATGACTCCTACCTTTTGCGGCGCCGCAACAAGGGGGACTCATGCGCGCGACCTTCCAAAATCTCTTCGACAGCCTGAACCTCGCGGCGTTCGTCCGCACGCGGCACGCCCATGCCGTTTCGGTGGCGCGGTGGTCGGCCATCCTCGTGCCGATGGCCGCGGCGGTCGGCACCCTCTGCGCGGCCTTCCTGTGGAGCCTCGACGCGGCCACCCAGGCGCGCTTCGACCATCCCTGGTTCCTGTTCCTGCTTCCGCTCGGGGGCTGTGCCGTCGGCTTGCTCTACCACCTGTTCGGCAAGAGCGTTGAAGGCGGCAACAACCTCATCGTCGAGGAGATCCACGAGCCGGACGGCGGCGTGCCGCTCCGGATGGCGCCGCTTATCTTCCTCGGCACCATCGTCACGCACCTGTTCGGCGGGTCGGCCGGGCGCGAGGGTACCGCCGTCCAGATGGGAGGCAGCCTTGCCAGCGCCTTCGGCAAGCTCTTCGGGGTCGATGCGGCCGGGGTCCGGGTCCTCCTGATGGCGGGTATCGCCGCCGGCTTCGGCGCAGTCTTCGGCACGCCCATCGCCGGCGCGGTGTTCGCGCTGGAGGTGCTCGCGGTCGGTCGCGTCGAGTACGCCGCGCTGGTGCCCTGCCTCCTCGCCGCGGTGGTCGGCGACTGGACCTGCCAGGCATGGGGCATCCACCACGGCTTCTACCACGTGGACTTCCTCGCCGGCGGCGCGAAGGCCCTGACCGTCGATCCGCTGCTCCTTGCCAAGGTCGCGCTCGCCGGCGTCGCGTTCGGCCTTGTCGGGTTGCTGTTCGCGGAAGCCAACCACCTCCTCGGTGGTTGGCTGAAGCGCCTGGTCCCGTACGGGCCGCTCCGCCCGGTGATCGGCGGCCTCGCGGTCATCGGCCTCGTCTACGCTTTTGGTACGCGGGACTACCTCGGGCTCGGCGTCTCGGCCGCCGACGCCGGCGGGATGACCATCAACACCTTCTTCGGGCCGGACATCCATCCCTGGAGCTGGGCCCTGAAGATCCTGTTCACGGTCGTGACCCTCAGCGCCGGGTTCAAGGGCGGCGAGGTCACGCCGCTGTTCTTCATCGGCGCGGCGCTCGGCAACGCCCTGGCCGGGCTGCTCGGCGCGCCGGTGGACCTGTTCGCGGCGCTGGGGTTCGTCGCGGTCTTCGCCGGCGCAGCCAACACGCCGCTCGCCTGCACGCTGATGGGCATCGAGCTCTTCGGCGCGACGCACGGGGTCTATCTCGCCGTCGCGTGCTTCCTGGCTTACCTCTGCTCGGGTCACAACGGCATCTACCTGTCGCAGCGCATCGCGGTCCCGAAGTCGGCGGCGGCCAACATCTCGGACGGCATGACCCTGCGCCAGGCCCGTACGGGCCGGGTGCCGACCGTCGCACCGTTGGCCGAGCGCCCCATCACCGAGGAGACGTCATGACCCCATCGCATCGCGTCGTCGCCGCCGACACCGGCATGATCCGTATCTACATGAAGCCGGGCGAGCGCGGCGGCGCCGGCAAGGGCCGGTGGTTCTCTGGCTCGAAGCCGCTCTATCGGGAGCTCGTCGCCCAGGCCAAGGCGGAGGGCCTCATGAACGCCGTCGCCCACCAGTCCCACCACGGCTACAGCAACCATGGGCCGATCCAGGACGACGGCGCCGAGTCGCTCAACCCCGAGCTGACCATGTGCGTCGAACTGATCGGCACCCGCGAGCAGCTCGAAGGCTTCTGCAGCCGGCACGGTGCCCAACTCGCGAACAAGGTCATCGTCTACAAGCACCTGGAGCACTGGAGCGTCAGCCAAGTCGGCGTCGGTGCGGCGGGCCGGGCTGCATGACATGAACCGTCCCGGGACGCTCCGGGCTTCGGATTGCCGGATAGGCCAACGAATGCGATAGCCGGCCATGGGTGCGCGGTCCGACCTTCGGACCGGCAGGCTTCAGCGTTGGTCGGGCCGCCAGCGCGGGAGATCTATGCCCATGCCGCGGCGCCTTCGCCCGACCTCGGCCCTGCGTAACGTCCTCCGGGGCGAGGCCTCAGGCGGCCTGATCCTGATGGCGAGCGCCGCCCTGGCGCTGGCCATCGCGAACTCCGGCTGGTCGGGCGTCTACTTCTCAGTCCTCAAGACATACGTCGCGACGGCCTGCCTGAACGGGGACATTCGTCTTCGTGTTACCTGAACGTTCCCGGCCCCAGGCCGTTGGAGGCTTGCCTTGCGAGCTTCCCGCGTTCGCTGACGTGGAGCCAGTGGATGCCCGCAATCGCCAGGACCGAGTTCGCGAAGTCCGAGACCCCGCTGCCCTCCGATGAGGGACATGGCCCGAGGGCGGGGTTCTGGGCGCTGACGCTCGGTTCGGTCGGCGTAGTCTACGGCGACATCGGCACCAGCCCGCTCTACGCCCTGAAGGAGTCCCTCCACGCCGCCGCCGGAGGGGGGCACGCGCCGACCCGCGAGATGGTCTTCGGCGTCGTCTCGCTGATCCTCTGGGCGCTCATCCTCATCGTCACGCTCAAGTACGTGCTGCTGGTGATGCGGGCCGACAACGACGGCGAAGGCGGCACGCCGTCCCTCGTGGCGCTCGCCCAGCGGGCGCTGGGCCATTCCGGCGGGTTCGTGATCGTGCTGGGCATGGTCGGCGTCTCACTGTTCTTCGGCGACGCCATCATCACTCCGGCCATGTCAGTGCTCTCTGCAGTCGAAGGGCTGAAGCTGGTGACCCCGGCCACCGACCCGTACGTCCTGCCCATCAGCCTCGCCATCCTGATCGGGCTGTTCGCCCTGCAGAGCCACGGGACGGCGCGGGTGGCGACCTTCTTCGGCCCCCTCACGGCGTTCTGGTTCATCGTCATGGCGCTGGGCGGCCTGGGCCACCTCGTCGACGACCCGAGCATTCTGGGTGCGCTTAACCCCGCCCACGGCGTATCGTTTATCCTGAGCCACGGCACGGCCGGCCTGCTGGCGCTCGGTGCCGTGTTCCTCGCTGTGACCGGCGCGGAGGCGCTTTACGCCGACATGGGACACTTCGGTCGCACGCCGATCCGCGCGGCCTGGTTCGGGCTGGTGCTGCCGGCGCTCGCCCTGAACTATCTCGGTCAGGGCGCCATGCTGCTCGCCCACCCCGAGCGGGCCGAGAACCCGTTCTTCCTGCTCTATCCGTCCTGGGCTCTGCTGCCGATGGTGCTACTCGCCACCGTGGCGACGGTCATCGCCAGCCAGGCGGTGATCACCGGCACCTTCTCGATCACCCAGCAGGCGATGCAACTCGGCCTGCTGCCGCGCATGCGGGTCCTGCGCACCTCCGAGACCGAGAAGGGGCAGATATACATCCCTCGGGTGAACTGGTGGTTGCTCGTCGCGGTCGTGTTCGTGGTGGTGCTGTTCAAGTCGTCGAGCGGCTTGGCGGCCGCCTACGGCATCGCGGTCACCGGCGACATGGTCATCACCGCCTGCCTGCTGTTCGTCGTCGCCTGGAAGGTCTGGCGCTGGTCGCCTGCGGTCGCGGACGCGGTCATCGCGCCGTTCCTACTCATCGAGTTGGTGTTCCTCTCGGCCAATGCGCTCAAGATCCTGCACGGGGGCTGGGTGCCGTTGACCATCGGCGCCGCCCTGGTCACGGCGATGTGGACCTGGCGGCGCGGCTCGGCCCTGATCGCCGAGGAGATCCACCGTCGGCGCGTGCCGCTCTCCGAGTTCACGCGGATGGCGGAGACCGGCTCGATCCAACGGGTGCCGGGAACGGCCATGTTCCTGACGGGAACGCCCGGCGATACCCCAGGGGCCCTGATGCACAACGTCAGGCACAACCGGGTGCTGCACGCGAACAATTATATCCTGCACGTGGTCACCGAGGACCTGCCGCGCGTGGCAGACGCCGAGCGCGTCGCCGTGAGGAAGCTGTCCGACGCCTTCTCCTGCGTGACGGTGCGCTTCGGGTTCACCGAACTGCCCGACCTTCCGCGTGCCCTGGCGGCCGCGAGCCTGGATAAGGGCGACCTGTCGTACTTCCTGACGCGGCGGGTGCTGGTGGCCTCGCCGGAGACCGGCATGCCGGTGTGGCAGGACAGGCTCTACATCTCCATGGCCCGTGCGGCCACGGACGCGTCCCGCTACTTCCGCATCCCGGTCGACCGTGCCGTCGAGATCGGCGCCCGGATCGACATCTGATCCCGGGGAGGTCCGAGTGCGGTCGAGATTGTTTTCGATCCATTGCCAGCGGCGGTCGTGCTCGCCACGCGTCAGATCAGGCTGTTTCCTTCGCCCTACGCATCTCTTGGCCATCCTGGATGACCGGCAGACTTCGGCTCGTAGTCGTTCGCGCGGTAGCACCGCGGTGCTTCCACGGTCGGCAGGGCCACCTATGTCTGTCTTAGCACAGCACGCCGCCGAAAGCGGCCAGACTGCTCTCCACCCGACCGGGTCGTAAAGGGACGGACGGGTCCCGACCCAACCCGGCCGCTCATCGCGTTTCACCGCCTGCCTGTAAGCGAGCGGCTTCGTGCTGACGGCCGAGGACGACATGCACCATCATAGGTTCCGGTTCTTCGTGCCGAACCACGAGATGGAGATGTGCGCCCACTCCACCATAGGCGCGCTTTGGGTCCTGGCCCGGAAGGGACGGGTGACGACGGCCCCGGTCCGGATCGCCACGGCGAGCGGTCCCGTCACTGGGTTCGTGAGGGAGCGCGAAGACGGGACGTGGCGGGTCGAGATCACCCAACCCGCCGGACGCGTCGTGCCGCTCGCGCCGGATCGCGTGGACGCCGTCTGTGCGGGCCTTGGGCATCGGTCGCGAAGCCCCTGCTGACCTTCCGCTGCACAACGCAGCCACGTCACGGGTGAAGACCTTGGTTCCGATGCGCCAGCTTAGAGGTTCTCCACGCCCTCAGTCCCGATCCGGCAGCCGTCGAAGCCGCCTGTCGATGCATCGGTTCGACCGGGCTCTACCCCTACGCGGTCGTAGACGGGCTGGGACGGGTGTTCGAGGCTCGCCAGTTCCCCCGGTCGTCCGGCTACCCGGAAGATGCTGCAACGGGCATCGCCGCAGCGGCCTTGGCGTTAGGCCTCCTACACGATGGCACCATCAAGGCGGTCGACAGCCTGATCCTGATCCACCAGGGCCGTGCGATGGGCCATCTGTCGGAGATCCGGGTCCAGATTGGCTTTGCCGGCGACTGCGCCCTGGGTTGCCTACTCGGAGGAGAGGTCGCGTTCGCTGCTGATCTCAGCGCAACTCCGGCGGGGGGGCCACATGAACGCGGCCATCCTTTCCCGGTTGTTGCGGTCGTCGAACGCCGTCGCGTCGTCATGGGCGGCTCCGAGATAGAGGTTGATGCGATTGAGGACGTCATTACCGGTTCGAGGAAGGCTCGGCGACTTGGTCGACCCGCGTCGTCGACCCCTTCGGCAGCGCGTAGGCGACGGTGGCCCCGAACAGCGCAGCCGCTTGAACGAAAAATATCGAATAAAAAATCTGCTCCCTAGTCATCGCTGAGCGGTCCGAACCCGGGTTCGGGGTGATTTCACCTTTTTCGAAAGTTTGCCCCCGTGGCGAGGCTGCCCGAGCCCTTCTAGTGGGGTGAGTAACGCCCACCCTACCCTCAGGCTATATCCCTGTATTCACGAGATTTCGGACTTGATCGACGGATGATTAAGCGCTTGACGCATGAGATAATATGGAATTTCTTATGTCCAGGACGCAGCGGCGTCGCTCAGCGGTATTCGCTTTCGATGATCTACGCGTCCTAAGCGTGATCTTGGCGATACGCGACCGCATTTTTCAATGGGATGGATTAAAATGGCCCGCCGACCCGATCCCCGACAGCATTCAATGCCCTTGGAACGTAGAGATGATCCACGTTATCAAGCAGCCGAGGCACTGGCGATCGATCAGTCGTGGGCTGCTTTCGTCGCTTTGCAGGACAAAATACCCAAACCGCTCCTAATCGAGGTTGTCGGCGCCGCTGTCTATTTCGGAGGCATGAGCGCCCGTATCGGGAAGCGTGCGCTAAAAAGCTTGGGCACCGTTGAGCCAGCAGATCGCTCGCACGCTTGGCTTGCGGGCGAGGGTATGGTGTTAAGGCATCGAAGAGCGCGGCCCGAGATACTAGGCGAAACCTCCGTTCGCGCATGGGCTTGCATTCACGCACACCTTGACAATTGGGTTGGGTCAAAGCCAGGCCTGGAATGGGGTCGGCTTACGCCCGAAGGTCTCCGAAATCGGCTCAGCGCAATTGACGAAAGCCGCGATAGTACCGCTAATGCGGAGGAGTATTATCCAAGTCTTATTTAGAATTGGATTTCGGCTCTCCAATTTACTTGTTTTCTTCAATGAATGGAAGGCCCCAATTGAGGGCGCGGCGGTGGAGGCCCGGACTTCGGTTTTGAGGGTCGATGCGTACATGACGCGACAGCTTTTGAGCTTCCGCAGGCTCAGGGCGCCGTAGACGAGGCAGTCGATCGCCTCGTTCGACGTCCCCTCCTTGGTCACCGCCCACCAAGTGCGGCCCTTGTCGTCGCAGTGAAGGCTCTCGGCCGCGACCTGGTCCCAGAGCGCATCGTTCCGGAGGTGCTCGGGCGCGTGGATGCTCTCGGCCGAGCCGACGGCATAGGTCAGCCTGCGGTAGATCGTGTCCTTGGCGGACTGGGTGCCGACGGGCTGGAACTCGTAGCCGGACTTGGAGACCGACGGCCGCTTCGTGATGATCGGCATGCGCGATCGATGGGCCTCGCCCCGCCCCTTCCCGGCGATGATCTTCCGCTTCCGGCTCTCCTTGTGGTGGCAGAACGCGAGCGCCCGGTTCGTGTCGTAGCCGACGTCGACAACGACCGCCTACGGATGGAGGATCTCGCCGTCGGCGGTGATACCGTCCCGGTCCAGGGCGCCCCAGATGGCCCGGGCGGGGTCAGGGCTAAACGGCTCCAGGTCCTCGACGCAGGGGCTTGCCGTCGCAGTCGACGCCAGGGTTCCCGTCGATGACGCAGCGATCGAGGATCCAGCCCTCCTCGTCCTCGCCGCAGCCGGTGACGACGATCTCGTGCCGAGGCTTCGCGTGTCCCGTTCAAGGTCACGTCGGCGGCAAGCGCCCGGCGCGTCATCACGCTCGACGCCAGGTCGAGGCACATCGCGGCGTAGCAGTAGACGAGCAGGTCCAGGTTCTCGTTGGAGGCGTCCGCCTTCTCCTTGTCCCACCAGGTCTTGCCGCCCTCCTCGAACAGGCGCTCGGCGGTGACCTGCTCCCAGAAGCCTTGGTCCTCGCTCAGGCACAGGGGCGCGTGGATGCTCTCGGCCTCGCCGACCCGGATCGACCACATCCGATGCAGGGTGTCCTTGATCGACTGGGTGCCGACGCTGATGAAGGCGAGGCCGTCCCGGCGGCTCTTCGAGACCGTGCCGGTGATGGCCGGGGCGCGCATCCCGCGGCCCTCCTTCCGTCCCTTCACGGGGACAATCCTCACCTTGCGGGACTCCCGCTGGGCGCAGGCCTGCAGGGCCCGGTTGAGGTCGTAGCCGATGTCGACGGCGACCTTCGCGGCATGGAGGATCGTGCCGTCGGGCTTCCGCCAGCCGCGGCCGCAGATCTCCAGGACCTGCCGCCAGGCGTCGGGCCCGAACGGCTCGATCGCCTCCCGGTGGATCGTGACCTCGCCGGTCTCGGGATCGACGACCTCGACGTTGACCCCGTCGACCACGAACTTGGCCAGGATGAAGATCTCCCGGCCGGGGCCCACGCCCCAGAACAGGCCCTCGTGGCGGGGCAGCTGGCCCTTCGCGATGGAGCCGCGCTGCGTGTCCCAGGCGACGTGGATGCGGGCGACCTGCTGCGGGCACTCCGCCGCGTAGGGCTCGCACCGCTCGGCGAGCTTGTGGGGATCGAGGACCCCGGTGTTCTCGGGGGTGTAGGGCAGCGCCAGCCACAGGTTGACGAAGACCTGCCGACGGGTCGGATCCTCCAGCGTCGAGCGGTACATCTCGACGATGCGATCCCATCGGTGGGACGGGTCCTTCGAGTGGATCGCCCACGTGTAGATTCCGACGGAGCCCTTCTCCTTGGCGCGCGCGGTGGCCACGAAGATGCGCTCGGCCATGGCGTCGTTGCGCTCGTCCTCCCGCATCCAGCGCTGGCAGAAGGCGCACTCGTAGCCGATCTCGCTCACCTCCCGCGTGGTGGTGCCGTCGTCGTGCTCGACCGTGACGCAGCGGTACTTCAGCCCCGAGCCGGGGATCTCGTTGCGGGTCCCGGCCTCGGACACGTTCGGGAGGAGCTCCTGCGGCCGGTCCGGGCAGCACGGGAAGCGCGAGCGCATCGTGCGCTTGTCCGACCGCTCGTACTCCTCCACGACCATGCAGTCGGCGGTCGTCGGGGTGCCGCCGATGTACATCTTCGGCTCGGCGTACTGGGCCGTGCGGGTCGCGGCCTGCCCGGCCTTCGAGCCCTCCTTGCCCTTGCCCGTGGCCTTGAAGGCTGGGTCGCCGCCCTCGTCGAGGGAGACCTGGGGGGCGTCGATCGCCTTGAAGTTGCCGTCGACCTGGACGCCGCGCTGCATCAGCATCGCCCCGTTCAGCAGGGTGATGTCGGACCAGCTGTCCTGGGTCCCGGAGCGGCTGTCGGGCTTGATGAGGTGGGCGATCTTGACCGAGGCCATGAGCATCGGCCGGAGCTTCTTCTCCGACCAGTCCTGGGCCTCGCCCTGCCCGCGCTCGTAGAAGATCGCGTTCTCGCCGTCGTGGGCCGCCCTCTTGATGTGGATGGCCGCCGTCAAGGTCGATGAGCCCGACCGGGGCGGCTTCAGCCAGTTCACCTTCCGGGTCGACGGCTCGTCCAGGGCGTCGCAGACCTCGGCCTGCGCGTTGTCCAGCCGGAGGTACCCCTGCCGGTTGCCGGAGGGGTTCCAGACGTGCTCCTCGATCCAGGCCCGGGTCCCCACGGGGAGGTTGGGGACGAGGTTCCGGGCGGTGCGGGCGATGAGGCGGCGGGCGTTGGAGCGGCCCGGGAGCGTCAGCCGGCCGAGTTCCCGGACGATGGCCGGGTGGAGGTCATGCCTCGGCTGGCTCATCGTCCGCCCCGGCGTTCTCCTCCATGGCCTTGGCGATGTCGCGATCGGCCGAGACCAGCGCCGTGCGGCACTGCTCCAGGGCCATCCGGCGCCAGGCCCGGGTCTTCTCGTCGTCGAAGCCGGACATCTCGCGGAAGATGACCTCGGGCAGGGTCATGACGTTCACGCGGATGCTGTTCATGGCCAGCTCCAGCGCGTTGGCGAGCTGGTCGTGCATCACCAGGAGGCCGGTCTTCTCGGCGACCTTCATCAGCTTCAGCTGGGCGTCGAACGCCTTCCCCGGCTCGCGGATGCCCATCCACCCCTCGAACCCGCCCTCGCCGTCCATGCCGGACGCGGCGGCCGCCCTGAGGGCCTCGGCCTTCGACCACTCGACGTGCCAGCGCCAGACCTTCGCGAGGTCGAGCTCGTGCGGCTCGTTGGCCTCGCGGTACGGGTTCTCGACCGGGCAGCCCTTGGCCAGCCAGTTCTCGATCGTCCCGCGGTCCCAGCCGGTGAGCCGGGACATAGCGTTGATGGACATGACCCGGCCGGCGGGCTCGGCGCCGGAGGCCTTCACCGGGTCACCACGACGCGGCCGCGCGACGTCGGCGAGCCCATCCGGGTGCGGGGTTCGCGCCCGCGCGAGGACCCCGCACCCTCGTCGCGCGATTTCGTTGCGGGGTCAGCGGGTTGGGTCGGGTGCTGTTGGGGGG
>NZ_VRUW01000150.1:0-5673 GCF_008039475.1 Methylobacterium sp. WL12
CCATAGAGCCGTCCAACCGCCCCAACGCAGCCCCCACGACCCAGAACAACGCCCTCTTTCAACCCACCCCCGCCACGAATAAACACAGCGCCTTCATCGCCGCCGTGCCGCCAGTACGCCGAGACCAGCAGTCGTGCATCACCACGAGGTCGGAGAACTTCTGCCGGTCGAGCCAGAGCAGCACTTGCGTGCCAAACGGCTCAGGGATGCGGTGATGGTCGCGGAGGCGCTTTAGTTTTCCGTCGATTCGGATCACCGGCTTGCTCGGCCAGTACCCTTTCACGAGATAGCTAAGCTGACCGATCCGGTTCCGGACACGCGACCGCCGAACTGGTACGGAGCCGGTCGCCGTCTTTGCGTAGCCCTTGATCTTCGTTGCTGTCAGGCTGGCTTTCAGCGCCGCCGCCTTCGCCTCCGTCGTCACGAGATGGAAGTGGAGTTGGTACCGCCCGGACGTCGGCTCGTACTCACCGTGCAGCACCGCAAAGAGCGGACCCGGCAGCTTCAGGACCCCGGCACGTTCGAGGTGCCGACGGAACTGCGCCTTCACCTGCGCCGCAGTCACGCGCTCCAACTCAGCCGGGGTATAAGACCACCCGGCATAGATTACCGTCACCGTCATCAGATCGGCGTCAGGGTAGCCCTCGAAGGCATCGAACAGGGCGTGCCCCAAACCCTGTCGGATCTCGCGCATCCGCAATGATGAGGCGAGGGTCGCCGGAGGGATGCCGCTGGCGACACCTGCCTCCAAGCGAGTTGCGAGGTCGTCCGCAGCGTCGCGGTCGAGCGGCGGGGACATTTTGCCCGGCGATTGGTTGAGCAGCCACATGCGGTCGGCGATGTTAAGCCACGTCGTCCGCCCCGGACGGTTTAGGACCCGGCGCATGCGCCGAGCTCGAAGGCGGTCTTCGCTGGTCGATTCCTCCTCTGTCTCGAAGTTGTGCGTGGTCGCTAGCTCCGGCGTGGCGGCACCGACCATCGCCGCGGGCTCTTGGCGAAGCCGAGCCACGGTCGCCGGCGACCCCATCGACCGCCATGCCATCCGATCTAAGGCACGTTGGGAAATACCAAGCGTCACCATGATGATCGTCCTGGTCGTTGCTGGGATCGCTCCAGCGGCCCCCTCAGGGGCTCCTGACGCGGCAGCGCGCGCGGGGCCGGCGAGGCCGTCAACGACACTTCGATCTCCGCCGCCCCGACCTGCACATGCACCGTGCAGCCTCTACCGGCCCCCAAGGCCACGACGCGGATGTTGACGTTCGGACTTGGATTGGCCTTGGTGGCATTAAGGTCGCCCACGGGGGACTGCCTCGTGTGGCTTACCGAAGCCGGCGCCACCCGCCTGCGCTTCACCGGCCCCGGAACATGATGAGCCACGGGGTTCGGAGACGGCAGGCCGGTCGCTTCGGCCCACCATGCCGCCGTTGCCTGTTTCACCACCTCCGACGGCTCGAACTTCCAGCCCCGTTGCACCAAACGACGGAGGCCAGCCAAGGCCCGGTTCAGCACGCCTGACCGCTCCACCTCCCAGATGCGTGGAAACAGGGTCCGGTCGGCCTCCGCACCAGTGAATCGCCGGTCGCAGGGCAATACGAAGAGGCGGCGATAAAAGCCGTATGAGGTGTCGAGCAGGTGCGGGGCCGTATTGCAGAGCAGCAGTGGCAGCGCCCGCACCTGGAACTCAAAGGCATCGCGATGCTTCGGCTCGCCGGTCACGACCTTGTCTTCGCTGATCGTCTTCAGGATCCCGTCAGGCAGCACCGTGCCGACCGCCACGTCGTCGTCGAGGAACAGTGCCTTGTCTGCGAGATGCCCGAGCATGAAAGGGTTGCCGGCGAGCTTGCCGACCGGCATCGCCGCCACGCGGTCGCGACCGAGCAAACGAGTCAGCAGCCCGGCCAGGGCACTCTTTCCGTCGTTGCCCGCCCCCCAGCCGACGAAGATCCGCGCGTCGGGTCGAGTCGGCTGGGCAGCATATCCCATCAACTCGTGCCAGTGCCCAACCAACGCTGCCGGATCTGACGACGCCCCGAAGATCTCGGTTAAGGCGCGGTCGTACAGGGGGCATCCCGCCTTCGGATCGTAGAGGACGTCGAGGCAGTATCGCAGCCCCGAAGCCGGGTCGTGCGGTCGTAGTTCGACCGAGCCATCCACCCCAATCCATAACTCTCCATTGCCAACATTGATGATGGGCAGCGGATCGTCGAGGCGAGCGCGGTCGGGGCCGGTGGCCCTATGCATCTTCAGCAGATCGACGGTTTCTTGGATTATCGTGCGAGCCTGTCGTCCTCCCCGATTTGCGGCAGAGGGCAGGTGATTGAGGATTGAACGGCCAAGCTTTTCCTTTGACAACGGCTTCCAGTGCGTCCGGTCGAAATGCCGGAACGCGCCGCCGGCATAGGCAAGGTGCGCCCCGCCTCCATAGGCCGCGTCAAGCACGATGCGCACGAGGCTGACGGCGTCATGCACCACTGCGGGAGCGACGTGCTCGACTGTCTCCGCATCCGTGATCGTGCCAACGGCATTGTTGGATTTAGAGCGAGGGCCATGTGTCTGCACCGGCCGGCGCGCTTTGGGCTTCGGAAAGATAAGTACGCGGTCGCGCTTCTGCTGTATCGGTATGGGCTGATCAGCGCGGCTATCGGAGGAAGTTCGCTTATGCGCAGAAGTATCGATGGTGACCATGTCAAGGCTCACGGATGTGCTTGGTTAAAAATGCCGTAGGCGGAGCTGACATCATGCAGAAGGCCGGGCCGGCCGGCCGAGCGAGCCCCCCGGCTTCGTGTTGGACTGAACCCGACTGCGCGAATGCATGCACTCGGCTCTCGATCCCAGCGGGCGAATCGGGAATGCGCTTTTCGTGGGGAGAAAATCGCTGAGCTTTTCGGCACCCGCTAGAGGCGTCGCGCGCGGCAGAGACGGCAGCTTGTCATTGGAGACTGGCTCATCGTGGAGCGGTCCGATAGCTTCCTTATCGTCGATGGTACTTGGCGGCATAGACCAAGGATGCGTTTCATGCTTGCGTGCAACGAATGTTTTGACGGTCCCCACATCAGCGAATTTGAGCTCGTCCACTACGGTGCCAGCCCCTTCCTGAACCGACGTCGCCTCCCCCTGCACTAACGCATGCCACTCGCGCTCTGCGATGTAGGAAAAGACACTTCCGGGGCCGGCCTCAGCAATGAGCGCCACCAGCGATGGCAGATCATCGCCGAAACACGCCATGATGAGTGCCAGCGCCGCCGACCGCGCCGTGGCCTGCCGTTCCTGCTCGATTTGATGCTGCTCTCGCTCGGTTTGACGCTGCTCCGCCGCCCGCGTTTCGCGGCGAGCTTTTGCCTGCTCACGCTGAACCTGCGCCTTCTGAGCCTCCGGCGACTTAGCTGCGAGCCGACTTTCCCGTTCTTGTACCTTCTTCACCGCATCGCGGTAGCCTTTGATCGCAATGCGCAGCTCGGTACCAACTTCCTCTCCGGCGATGACACGCGGTACGTAAGTGTCGCGGATCTCCTGGGACACCGAGGGCGCAGACAGCGCGTAGACGATGGTCGGTTTCGGGATAACCGAACTAGATTCGGTTTTAAGGATTGGCCCCCACACCTCGGCCGCGCGCATCAACTTCTGCGCGGTGCGTGGAGTGTAGTTTAACTCCCGTTCGCACCATTCCTCAAAATTGCCGTGGCCGATAACCGCCTTGGCGTTGAGAAGATCGCGTCCGTTCTCCAGCCATTGAACGTGCGCGTGCTTTTTTGCGAGCAACTCGCGCTCATTGATGCGGCGAGCTAGATCACGCAGCTCCGGCGAACTTTCGACTGCTGCGACCGCAGCAGAAATTTCATCACTAGGAACGTTCATTCTGCTACTCCGACGCCTGAGGCGCATGCCCGAACAAAGATCGCAGTTCGGGCATCGCCCACGACGCGCAATTGAGCAGATTGTGACAGTTCGCTCACAGGCCGAATTTGGGAGGCCACGCTCCTCAAAATTCCGGCCGGGGTACCCGCGCATTTATCCTGGCTGTTGCAGAACCTTCAAAGCAATGGCTGTGAGAAAGGACGCATCAGTGAAACGCACCACGTCAGAGATTCAGCTTATTAATCCGGCAATGACTGAATGGACGGTCAAACCCGGCGATAAAGTTAGTGTATTCAGCCCAGAAGGTGATCCTCGTGACCCTTCGACGAACCTGTCACAAGCCTACATCGTCCCTGAACCCTTCGTGCTTCAGCCACTTTATCTTTCGGGCTTTATACAGACAGATCCACTTTCGAAAATTGATATTGATAGACTCCAGCCGTATCTTACCACCGATATCTCTGAATCATTGATCTTAGAAATTAATCGTGCGATTGACGACTTCGTTTGCACGGTAGGACTTCAATCCAGACTAGCTACATGGAAACAAATTGAGACCCAGCTCCAACTTGTTTTGGATACTTGTGATAGCGTCCTTTTCGGCATCCAAACACTTGCGCGACTGACAGACCCAAAGGTGCTTGATAACTCGGTTTCCCAAGGAGCCTTGTCTGCGGATCGACTGGTTAAGCATATGCTCACGGATCAAATTGCTTCCAAGGAGATTATTTTACAAATCGACCTTAGTCCGATTCGCCTATCCTGCATACGCGCTCTCGCAGATGTAAAATCTAAAATAAAAAGGGGAAGAAAGCCCGAGTCGGTTTTCCGCCTTTTTCTTGGCCGGTTAGCGAATGCTATGAAAGAAGAGGGATTTGAAGTGAAAGTCCCATGGAATGAAAGCGTACCCGACAAAGCGCATCCGTCATTTTTGTTTGTAAATAATGTGTTGAGTATTTGCATTGAGAAAGGTAAGGCCGCCATTAATGGCAGTGATCTTAAAGAAACAGAAAAAAGCGAAGCTATCAGAGCGCTCTCGCATCATAGAAAGTCTTTTCGAGCCATCGGACATTATTTTCGTGACGGATCTCTTGGTTAAGCGAAAGCAACCTTTGAGGGACCCGCTCACCCGAGACCGTGGCTCCAACTCCGCTCGGCAATCAATTCGGCAAACGGCCTTTCTTATTTCGGCCGCTGACGGGCCTCCGCGTCTAGCGCATACTCGCTTAAGTATAGCGAACGGACAGGCCCGTGAAGAACGATCCTCGAACTATCACTCTGAAGCACCACAGGGTTCGTCGCGAAAGCATTCGATTACCTCATTACTCAATCGTGCGCTTTTTTCTGACAAGTCCGGCTGCTCTCTGGTGGCATGCGTTGCGACGGCTATCAGTTTTCTCCGGACTTGCATTGTGAACCGGCGAGTACCTCGGCGGGAGGAAGTTAACAATGACACGCCGCTACGGCTCGACGTGGCAGCAGAACTGTCGTTTCCGGATGGCTCCATCGGACAATCTAGTTTGCGCCGGGAAGCTTCCCGAGGACGCCTGCGAGTTTGGCGTGTCGCAGGCAAGGATATGACCACGCTTGCTGAGATAAGGAGAATGATGGACCAATGTCTCGTAAGCGATTGCCAGCCCGGCTTTGGCTTAGGCCAGCCGACCACGACCGTGAACCCACTTGGATCATCCTCGACGGGGGTAAACAGTACCGCACTGGCTGCGGCTCGGATGCGCGTGAAGACGCTGAAAGAAGGCTCGTTGAACACATCGCAGCCAAGCACGAACGGTTCAGGGACGATGTAGGCTTGTGACAGGT
>NZ_VRUW01000151.1:0-5600 GCF_008039475.1 Methylobacterium sp. WL12
TTTCGGGATCGTTGCGCGGCCACTTCCGTATGCGCTGGGGCGCTACCTAGGCTGAGGCCCTTATCGCCGCCAGCCGAGGACAGGGTTCCGGATCCTGGCGCGGCCACTTCCGTATGCGCCGGCGCGCTTCCCAGGCTGACGCCCTTGTCGCTGTTGCTCGCGCTTTCGCCGAGTATCGCTCCGGCCTTTGAACCAGCGATCTCAGGCCCGGTCGAGCTGTTGACGTGCGTATCGATGAGGGTGAGTTTCTGGCTGAGGCTGGAAACCGACGCTGTGAGGACTGGCACGAGACTTGTACTCGTCGCCCGGATCTCAAGGTTATTGAGATCGTACCCACTTGTGTTTGCGCCAAGCTTGGCTAGAGCATCTGCGTCGACGCGGATGGATTTTATCAAGTCGACAAGCCAAGCGTCGACAGACACAGCCCCCGATGCGGCCGTAGGCTGGGTCGAACTCGAGAAACCGGTATGGTCTGTGATAAAGCTCGAGAGCGCGACGCGCACATTCGTGTTTGAGGACGTGTAGACGGTTGTCGCAGGAGCAATCGTCTGTACGACCTGGGAGGTCGCACCGCCTGCACTCAAGGCGCTGGCATGGTTAGCGTCAGTTCCACCGGGGCTGGACGGGGTGCTTAGGTAGGGTTCCGATCGCAGCGAAGGGGCTGCGCTGGTCGTCTCGGACGTAGAGACAACAGGTGCCGATGAAGCGCTTGCCGTTCCTGGGGTAGCTTCTGAAGCCGTAGTCTCATTGGTCGGTGACGCCACCTTGTTGGCGGTTGCGGCCTTCGGTGTGGTGGTCATGCCGAGGTGGACGGTGTGGATGCCTGACCAAGCCTCAAGCCCGGCGAACATCTCGGTGTTCGCGCGCATGAGCATACTGCCGTTTCCGCCCGGCAGAGGGTTGAGCGCCCCGGCTCCTAGATTCAGGCTGGCTGTTAACCCGCTGAAGTCGTGCGGTCCGTCAATCGCTCCATGGCCACTGATGAATTTGGCAGGTTCTATCAGAGCGGTGCTTGTTGCAAGGCTGAGCGCCGTATCCTCGCGACTACTCGCTCTATGCGCGAGCTCGGGAAAGAGATGGTCTTCCGCAGCAGAGATCTGGGACGCTTGATCCGACCCGTGCTCCTTGGCGAATAGGAGAGTCGAAGCTTGCCACGACGTTGACACTGGCTCGGTTCCGACCTGCAGCACACTCTCGCTCGCTAAGGCGATGGCTGACAGGATCAGCGCTTGGCGGCTCTGACGGTCTTCGTTCGAACTCCCTGAGGCTAAGGAGCTATCCTGTTCGTGCGCCTCGGTGACGTAGGATCTGCTATCGATTCCGTAGGGGACGCTCTCGGTCCCCCAGTCGCTGGCGCCGTGGTCGCTGGACGCAGATCCAGTCGCAAGCTCGCCAGCCATCGCGTCCCCACCCGCGAGCTGAAAGGCGACCGTGGCAACGATTGCGGCCAGTAGCGCGGCCGGATGCAGGACAAGATTGCCGGGCTTGCCTTGCGGGTTCTGACGCGGGATCGGTACGAGGGTCGGGTGCTCGGCCGCAACCGTGTTAAGCAGAGCACGGAAATCAGGCCCCTGCAGCGGGCGCTCGAACGCCTCGGAGGCGACGACGTAGAGATCGTCGATCCGCGCGAAGTGCATGATCACGTCGCCGTCGAAGCGGCAGAAGACGAACCAGGGATCGCCTTCGTCGCTCAAGCCCCGGTCGCTGGTCATGCGCAAGCCTGCCTGCGTGAGGGCGGCCTCCACGCGGTAGAACTCGGCAATCTCCTGCTGGGACCAGTCGCCCCGCGCAATCGGAGCAGGACGGAAGAACGAGAGAATGGCGCTCATCTAGTCCAAATCCTGACCCAAACCCACGCGGCGCGCACCTTGCTCAGCTGTGCGACCGAGTCTGCCCATAGACCCGTTCAGGTCAATGCTCATTGAACGAGTGGCCGAGCGCCTCGAAGAAGGGCGAGACGACATAGCTGAGCGCGGTGCGCTCGCCCGTGGTGACGATGACCTCGGCTGGCATGCCGGCCACCAGCCGGCCTTGCATCATCTCGGGGATCTGCAGCTTGCTGATCTGAACGATACCGAGAAAATAGGGCTGGTGCGTGGTTTCATCGATCAGGCGGTCGCGCGAGACAGTTTCGAGATTACCCAGAATCGTTGGGATGCGTCGCGAGTGGAAGCTCGGGAACTTGATTTCGGCCGGCATCCCGGCATGCACTGTCTCAAGGTCGTTGGGCGCGAACTGCACATGGACGACGAGCTTGTCGTCGTCGGGCACAATTTCCATCAGCGCTTCAGCTGAGCGCACAACCTGGCCGATTGTGTAGACCTTGAGATTTTGTACAACGCCTGAGCGGGGCGCACGCACCTCTAGGCGTCGTAGGACGTCTTGGGCGACCGCGAATTTTTCGCGTAGCTCTGCACTTTTCTGACGTGCCTCCAGGAGCTGGCCAGCGATGTCTTCCTGCAGCTTTTGGCGCAGTTGCGTTATCTGCAAGCCCGCCTCGTTGATGCCGTTCTCGGCTTTGGCCGTATCGGCAACCGAACGGCCGATGATGCCTTCAAGGCGCGTACGCTCCCGCTCCATCGAGAGGAGACGATTCATTGGGATCAGGTTTTTCTCGCGCAGCTGGCGCAGGCCAACGAGCTCCTGGTTGATGAAGCCAACCTGCTGCTCAGTGGCTGCCTTTTCGACGCCAAGCCCTAAAATTTCGTTCTTCAGCTGGCGCACCCGCGACTCGAAGAGTTCAATCTGACCGACGAGTGAGCCGCTTCGCTCTTTGAGCTGGGCCGTCTGGTCAGCAATCACCCGCGCGACGCCGGGCTCGGTACGACGAGCCAGGATCTCTGGTGGAAGCTCAAGACTATTTTGACCGTCCCGCTCGGCCAGGAGGCGCGCCTCCTGAACTAGGGTAGCGTCGAGCTGGGAGCGGAAGAGGTCGACGCTGGCATTCGCCTGAATGGGGTCGAGCCGGAGCATCAGATCGCCCTCGTGCACGGTCTGGCCTTCTTTAACCAGGACTTCGCGCACCATTCCCCCCTCAAAATGCTGCACGACCTTGCGGCTGTTCTCCACCGCGATCGTACCGGGGCTGACCACCGCCCGGTCGAGCCGGGCAACCGCCGCCCAAGCGCCCATCACGCCAAAGGTCGAGAAAATCAGCGCGTATCCGGCGACTGCGTGGTGCTTCCAGGTCGTCAGGCGGGGCGGTGTGGCAGGGCGCAGATTAGCCCCTGTGGGATCGCCCTCAGCCACGACAGGTCCAGTGCGGGTTAGACCCTGCTGAACCTTAGCTGTAGTGTTCGTGAGACGCGCGCGTAGCGCCGGAAGTTTGATGCTCATCGCTGTCTCGAAATTCCTGTCGCCCGATGCCTTGTCGTCAGCCCGCAGCCTTACCCAGCCGCGCGCTGGCCTTGCATACCAAGACGTCCGGTCGCGGGCGCAGCAACGGACGCGGTATCGGGGGATGGAACGGAGCGTGGGCCTGCCACTTGGCCGAGGATCTGATCACGTGGTCCGTAGGCTTGCACGGTGCCAGAATTCATTACCAACACCGTGTCGACCGCGCTCAAGATGTTAACCTTGTGCGTCACGATCAGGATCGTGGTGCCCATCTGCTTCAACTCTCGGACCGCTCGCATCAAGGCTTCCTCGCCCGCCGCGTCGAGGCTAGCATTCGGCTCGTCAAGGACGATGAAGCTCGGGTTGCCGTACATCGCACGGGCGAGCGCGATACGCTGGCGCTGGCCGCCCGAGAGCGCATGGCCGCCGCCACCGATCTGGGTGTTGTAGCCATCTGCCAGACTCTGGATCAGTTCGTGGCAGCCCGCCTTCTTGGCAACCGCAATCACTGCTTCCTCGTCGATCGTGTCGAAGCGAGCGATGTTCTGGGCGACCGTGCCGGCGAACAATTCGACGTCCTGGGGCAGGTAGCCGATATGGCGGCCGAGCGCCTGCGGATCCCAGTGCGTGATCTCCGAGCCGTCGATGCGCAGGGCCCCGCGCGCGATCGGCCAGACGCCGGTGACGGCGCGCGCCAAGCTCGACTTGCCAGCTGCCGACGGACCAACAACACCAACCACCGTACCCGGCGCGAGTCTGAAGCTGACACCCTGGAGGATCACCTGCGTTTTGCCGGGGGCGCCAACAAAAATGTTCTCGGCCTCGATCTGGCCAGCGGGCCGGGGCAGGTTCATACGCTCAGGCTCGGGCCCGGCGAGTTCGATGAGCTTCTGCAGGCGCCCATAGCTCGCCCGGACCGCGTTGAAACCTTTCCAGTTCGCAATGAGCAGTTCAACCGGGGCCAGAGCCCGCCCGATGATAATGGAGGCCGCGATCATCGAGCCTGGCGAGATCTCGCGATGGATCGCCAGATAAGCGCCGACGCCCAGGATCAGGGTCTGCAGGAACATGCGGACAAACTTAGTGCCCGCAACGATCAGGCCGGCCCGGTCACTCGCCAGCGCTTGGAACGCCAGCACTTCATCGTGGCGCTGGCTCCAGAGGCCACGCAGTGCCCCCAGCATGCCCATCGCCTGCAGCACTTCAGTGTTGCGCAGCGTCGCCTGCGCGTATTGACCAGCGGCGTTGCTGGCCTGGCTTGCAGCCGCGAGCTCGCGCTTCGTCGCGACCTCGTTGAGAAGGGTCAGGCAAAAGATGATGAGGCCGCCCCCGATCGCCATCCAGCCGAACCAGGGGTGCAGAACGAAGCAAGCGAGCAGGAAGACCGGGGTCCAGGGCGCGTCGCAGAAGGCAAGGAGGCCGCTGCCGGTGAGGAACTCGCGCACCGTGTCGACATCGCGGAGTGCGATGCCGTGGCCGCCTTCAGGATTACGCAGGTTACCCCGGTGGACGGCCGAGAAGATCGGGCTAGCAATCTTCTCGTCGAACAGCATGCCGGCCCGCACAAGAAGGCGCGAACGCAGCATCTCAAGAAGCGCGTAGACCACGAGCGCAAATGCCGCGATCAGAGTGATGCCTACGAGCGTCGTCACGTTGCGGCTCGATAGCACCCGATCATAGACCTGGAGCATGTAGAGCGGGCTGACGAACATCAGGAGATTGATGAAGAAGCTGAACACGATCGCTGTCACGAAGACAGGTCGCGTAGCCTTGATTCCTTCTTTCAGGACCGAAGACGCCCCCCCCACAGCCCTCATGTTCATGCCCAATGGCCCTATTCTTTAGCGACTCGCTGCGGATCCACGCGCACGCGCAAGCGCACGCCTATCACAATTATTCCGACGATGCAGCCACATGAATGATAATATGAAACTTAAAATGAGAGCTGCTGTTCCGGTTGCATAGATTTTTTGGACGGAATAAACAACTGAGATGTTGCTGAAGTGGCTCTCGCTTAGTGCGAAGCTGTCTCCGCGCCGGCCCCTGCGAGCATAAGCGCACCGTCGACTGTTGGATACAAATCTCGGAGCTGGTCGGTACTTTGCCCGAACGATGTGGCCGAATTAGGGGCACTGTTGCCCACGAGGCACGTATACCGGCCAGCCGAGCCGCCCGCGATTAGCCGTGGTCGATCTGCCAGCCAGAACGGCCCTCGGCGAGGCCCAGCTCCCAAAAATGCACGAGCGGATTGATGCCAGAGGCGT
>NZ_VRUW01000152.1:0-5274 GCF_008039475.1 Methylobacterium sp. WL12
AGGCGGACGTAGCTGAACAGGTTCTCCGACCGATCTCCGCGCCCGCGCATCGCCTGATCCCACCCCTGCCTCTAACAGAGTGAATCATCTCCGCCACAAGCCTGCCAGCGACTTCTGCAGCAGCCTGTTAAATTGCTCGTCGAACAACCGAGCCCACGGTCATCCAAGGGTCGTCGAACATAGCGGCTAAGCTTGCCTCCTCCGCTCAGCAACTGGTCCATGGTCCAACTGCTTTTGCCGCCGAGACGAAGCAGCGCTTCGAGGCCAACTTATAGCGCAGCTGAACTCAGGCGGACTTTACACGGACACGAATTCATCATGGGTCGGGAACGGCGCGCAGCCCCCCGATGTTCGAAACAGGATTCCCTTTTCGACTCGATACGTCGAACCCCGCGTCCGCTGCGCTCTACCCTGCCGCGGTCCGCTTCAGTTCCCTGATCACCGGGAGGAAAATCCTGACCTACCTTCGATACGCGCCCGACATTGAGCGGCCCGCGCCGGACGAGCAGAAGACGATTGACGGAATCATCCAAGGCATGACGCAGCAATCGGAGACGGTCGAGGCACGCGAGCACCATGCCGTGCGTGCCAGCCATGCCAAAAGCTCGGCCTGCGTGACGGGCGAGTTGACGATTTCCGCCGGCCTGCCACCCGAACTGGCGCAGGGGTTGTTCGCCACGCCCGGCACCCACCCTGTGGCGGTTCGTTTCGCTCAAGGACCAGGCGAGACCTTGGGTGACCGGGTGTCGACCCACCGCGGCATGTCCATCAAGGTTTTTGACGTTCCGGGAAAGAAGCTACCCGGCCATTCCGTCGACACCCAGGATTTCGTGCTGGCGACCGGGACCACCTTCCCGTCCGGCACGGCGGCGGGCTTCCTGCGCGACGGCACGGTCATCGGCAAGTCGACCGGCCTGCCGGAGGGGGTGAAGAGCGCGGTGTCGTCGACCATGCGCAACATCAACAAGGCGCTCCATGCCTTCGGCACCGAGAGCGCGTTCGCCGACTTCTTCGGGCACCCCTACAGCCATCCGCTTGCCGACAGCTACTTCAGCCAAGCGCCGGTACGCTTCGGCGATTACGTGGCCAAGCTCGGGGCCGTGCCCGCGACCGAGGCGCAGCGCGCGCTGTCCGAGTGGCGGTTGGACCCGAACCAAGACGAGGACGGTTTCCGGCACGCCACGGTCGCCTTCCTCAGGGACATCGAGGTGGTGTTCGAATTGAAGGCGCAGCTCTGGGCCGATGCCGAGCGGCAGCCCATCGAGGACGCCTCGGTCGACTGGCCGGTCTCGGTCAGCCCCTACCGGACGGTGGCGACGCTCCGCCTGCCGCGCCAGGACGCCTACTCGCCGGACCGGGTGCGCTACTTCGACGAGGTCATGACCTTCCGCCCGGCGCACAGCCTCGCGGCGCATCGACCGCTCGGTTCGGTGATGCGGGCGCGGCTACAGGTCTACCGCGCGCTGAGCGATTTCCGCCACCGCGAGAACGGCGTGGCGGCCGAAGACACCGCCGGCATCGACCGCATCCCGGCGTGAGGAACGGCGCAAGCCGCGCCTCTGATGAAGCCCAACACCCAGAAGGATGATGAGATGAGCTTACAGGGCAAGAAGATCGCGATCCTGATCGCACCGCGCGGCACCGAGGAGCCCGAGTTCGCCAAGCCCCATGAGGCGGTGAAGCAGGCCGGGGCGACCGTGACGGTCATCGGTTTGGAGGCCGGCGAGGCCGAGACGGTCAACAACGACCTCGATCCCGCCGGCCGCTACAAGGTGGACAGAACCATCGATGAGGCGTCGGCCACGGACTACGACGGGCTCGTCATCCCCGGCGGATGCGTCGGCGCCGACAAGCTCCGGGCGAGCAAGGATGTCGTGGCGTTCGTCCGGGACTTCTTCGCCGCGGGCAAGCCGGTCGGGGTCATCTGCCACGGGCCGTGGACCCTGATCGAGGCCGACGTCGTGAAGGGACGGACGCTGACCTCCTACCCCACCGTACGGCGGGACATCGAGAACGCCGGTGGCACCTGGGTCGACGAGGAGGTCGTCTGCGACAAGGGGCTTGTCACCAGCCGCACGCCCAAGGACCTGCCGGCCTTCTGCGCCAAGATCGTCGAGGAGTTCGCGGAGGGCCGCCATCCCGATCAGGCTCGGAGCGCCTGAGGAGTCGGGAAGCCGACGATCAGCTCTTGAGAGCCTGGGGCGGCCCATAAGTCGCCCCGGGGCATGTCTTGGAGACGTCCCGCGGCCGGGACGCCTTGGCGGATGTCTCCATCAACCCTTGATGGCGCCGATCTGCTTCAGGATGCCGAGCTCGTCGGACGAGCCCCACCTTTCGACCATCTTGCCGTCGACGAAGCGACCGATCTGCATGCCGCGGACCTTGACGGCCTTCCCGGTCGGCTTGTGGCCGTTGAAGTCTCCCTGGTGCGTGCCGGTGAGCGTGTAGGCGAAGGCGACGCTGTCACCGTCCGCGACGAGCTTCTTCACCTCGACCTGCATGTCGGGGAACGCGGTGCGGAGTTCGGTGAAGAAGGCCTGGTATCCCTCGGGACCCATGTGCTGGCCCGGCGCCGGGTCGTGGTCGTGGCAGTCCGGTGCGACGACCTCGGGGAAGGCGTCGAAATGGCCGCTGTTGACGAGTTCGCCGAATTTCTCGGTCGCCTGGATGCTGGTCTCGCGGGACATGATGTTCCTTGGGGCTCGGGGCTGGCGAAGGCGCGCCCAGCGCCTCGACGCACGGGAAACTCCCGCCACCGTGGGACGTTGCGGCGCCATGCACGACAGGATCGGGATGACCGCCAGGCATGACGTCGTCCATGAGGGTGGCGGTAGCCGACATGCCAGGCCGTCCGTCCCTAGGTGACGTTCACTCGCACCCGATGCCAGCAGGCGCATAGGTAGCCCTTATGGTTCCAGGTCTCGTCCGGCAGTGCCGGCTGCGTCTGGCCCGCTTCGTCCCAGGCGCGCACGGCGAGCTCATGCTCGCCCGGAGGCAGGTCGAGGCTCGTGCTCCAGAACGTCCAGGCGAACGGAGCCGCCGCCTCGCGTTCGAGCTCGGCCTGCACCCAGGATCGGCCCCCGTTCCCGGAGATGTCGACGCGTACGACGGCCCGATCCCCGCTCACCGCGTAGCCGCGGATCCTGTTGCTCCCCGATTTGAGCGCGGCCCCAGACCCGGGCTCGCAGATCGCGGCGTTCAACGGCATCGTATCGATGGTGTGGCCATTGGCCGGATCAGCAGTCTCGGCGGTCACGTCGGCCGGGTACAGCTTGTAGTCGCCGGCCTGGATCGGGTTGTCAGATGGATGGTCCTGGACGGTCAAACGCCGGAGCCACTTGGGGCTGCGCACGCCGGCGAAGCCCGGCACCACCGCGCGTACCGGAAAGCCGTGCTCCGGGAGCAAGGCTTCGCCGTTCATGGCGTAGGCCAGCAAGGTCTCGGTCGCCATCGCCTTCGCGAGCGGGATCGAGGCGCCGTAGGGATGGCCTTCCACCATGTCGTGGCTCTCGAAGGCGACATGGAGACCCACGCGCTCGTCTACCCCCGCATCGCGTAGGACGTCGCCGAGCCGCACCCCGGTCCATTCGGCGGTGCCGATGGCTCCGGCGTCCCACGGGTCGCCCGACACCGGGGCGACCATCCGCATGTCGGCGCGGCGATTGCCGGCGCACTGCATCGTGGCCGTGACCATGGCTACCGGATAGCGGGTCCGTAGATCGGATAGCGACAACTCAAGCGTGGTGCCGGTCCCGCCATCGACGGTGAGGCGCCAGGTTGCCGCGTCGAGGTCCGGTAGGTTGCCGTGCGAGCGGACGTAGAAGTCCTCCGCCGGTGTTCGGTAGGAGGCCCGCAATCGGTCGAGGGGCGGTTCGGCGTTGTAGGGCTGGTCGCCGTGGACGATCAGACGTGCCTTGCGCTTGGTCATGCTCGACATCGGCGCTCCTGCGTAGGTGGGCTCACGGCAGTGAACGCGCTGGGGGCCGTAAGGGTCATTCGGCGGCCCAGGGAACCGCCCTAGACGCGATCCTTACCCCGGCTTCGACGGTGAGAATTCGAACGTGGGCCGCAATCGTCGATGCACGTGGACGGGCGGTACGGCCCCCCCTGGAGGAGGCAGACTTCTCAGGCAGGGGGAACAGCCTCCGTTTGGAACGGTTGTTAACTCAGGTTTGGGACTCAGTCGGGGTCCGAAATCGACCGAATATCAGTCGCGGTGCCGCTACTCCCGACGCCCCATTATCGGCCGCCGCATCACCCGGTCGACCTAGAGCGGCATCCGACCGGGCTGAATCACCGGGGTTTACCGGTCGGGGTTTGATGTGATTCCCTGCGTGGCTTTCGCAGGAGAGCCGCATGCCATCTGCCCTATCCGTCGATCTGCGCGCGCGTGTCGTGGCCGCCGTCGAGGAAGGCGCGTCGCGCCGTCAGGCGGCCAAGCGGTTCGGCGTGAGCCCGACCAGCGCGATCCGCTGGTACGAGAGCTTCGCGCAAGAGGGGCGGATCGCCCCCAAACCGATGGGCGGGGATCAGCGCTCGCAGAGGATCGAAGCGCAGGCCGACCTGATCGTTTCGACCTACGAGGCCAAGCCCGAGATCTTCCTGCCGGAACTGCAGGAGAAGCTGGGGGAGCGTGGCCTGCGGGTCGGGGTGAGCAGCCTGTCCCGCTTCTTCAAGCGTCACGGCATCACGCGAAAAAAAACACCGGCCACGCGACCGAGCAGGATCGGGAGGACGTGAAGGCCGCCCGCGCGGCGTGGTTCGAGGGGCAACTCGACCTCGACCCGGACGCTCTCGTGTTCCTGGATGAGACCGCGGCCAACACCAGTATGGTCCGCCGCTACGGACGCGCCCCGCGCGGCGAGCGTTGCCGGGTCGCCGCACCGTTCGGACATTGGAAGACCACCACCGTCACGGCCGCCCTGCGCACCAGCGGCCTGATCGCGACCGCGCTCCTCGATGGGGCCACGAACGGCGAACGCTTCCGTGCCTACGTCGTCGAAACGCTGGCCCCGGCGCTTCGGCAGGGCGACACCGTCATCCTCGACAACCTCCCGGCCCACAAGGTCAAAGGCGTGCGCGAGGCCGTGGAGGCCGCCGGTGCACGGCTGCTCTACCTGCCGCCCTACAGCCCCGACCTCAACCCGTGTATGGATGGCTCCTGCGGGTCAAGGATGTCGGATCGGTTCGGGTGAACTGGTCGGTTGCGGCCATGTATACGGCGTCTGATCTGCAGCGGGATCGCTGCGCGCCCTGATGAAGTCCGCTTGGAGA
>NZ_VRUW01000153.1:0-5159 GCF_008039475.1 Methylobacterium sp. WL12
CCTCCGGGGTGCTTCGGCGCCCCCCCGGGAGCTGGGCTCTCCTCGTCCGGCCTGAACCACGCCCTCGCCCTCGCCTCGATGCTGAGGTCCGAGGGTGGCCGGGCCGGCGTGTCCCGATCCAGGTCACGCCGCCATGGCCCTGCCCTGCTGACGCTTGCGGGCGTGCTCGATGTTGTCGGCGAGCTGCCTCGCCATCGTCATGCCGATCCCGGCGGCCGCGGCCCGGCACGCCAGGTCCCACGGCTCCTGCAGCGTCGGCCGGTACGTCGCCCGGTCGACGGCGAGGAACAGGATGCGGGGATGGTCGATGTCACGCATGCGGCGGCCGACCTGCTTCAGGTGCCCGGCCGCCGTGGTGATGACCCTCTCGCGGCCTTCCCATGCCTGGTCGATCGTGTCGGGGATGGCGACGGGCACGCGGGGCGGCCGGGCGATGTAGGCGAGCCTGGGCTGACCGTGGAGGCGGATCGTGCCCTTGTAGACGCCCCACCGTCCGGACGCGGCCGATCGCTTCGATCGCTTCCCCTCGGCCTCCCGGTTGAGGCGGGCGAGGAAGCCGCGGGGGACGCCGCCGTCGGCCGTGGGCCGGACGCCCTGGGTCATCGTGATGTTCTGCCACCACGGGATCAGGATCTTGTCCTGCGCCAGGCCGACGTCGCCGGGGAGGCGCACGTTGTCGCCCATGCCGAACAGGTACTTGAGGTAAGTGCTCTGGTTCGGCTTCACGAACACCTTCGCGAAGACCTGGTCCATCGAGCGCGTCCCGGCCTCGATGCCGTTCAGCGCCGCCTTGTCGGCACGCGCGTACGAGACCGCCGACTGCGTCCATGGCGAGTTCCGCTTGAGCGTCTTGTGGAACTGCTGGCGGATCCCGAGGACGGCCTTCTTGGCCGTCTCGTCGGTCGCCCACGCCGCGGCGCGTCGGTACTTGGCCATGCCGACGGTCGAGGCGTAGCGGTCGCGCCATGCCTCGATCTGTGATGCGATGTCGACGGTGAGCTCGACGCCGTCGAGGCCACGTCCGGTCCAGCGTTCGCCTGCTCTAGCCATGCCGCGATGGTGGCACGGGGGGCGTGGCCCGGGCAGCGTCACGCCATGGCCCTGAAACACGGAGGGCCCCCGTCCGTCGCCGGAGGGAGCCCTACCACGTGTGATGCACGTACCTCGCGCCGAGGTGACAGGATCCTAGGACGACAGGACGCGTCCTACAAGGGCGACGGTCACGACCCCTGCGAGATGCGACGATACTCGTCGGCGGTCAGGGAGGGCGCCCTGGAGGCCGTGGGACGGGCGATGGCGGTGCGGGCCGAGGAACGACGGGCGACGCTGGCGGAGGCCGTGGGACGCGCTTGCCGGGCGGCCTTGGCGGCCTTGCGGTTGGCGAGGAAATCGGCGGGGACCTCGGCGGACTGCCCGTCGAGCGTCAGGGCTATCCAGTAGCCGAGCGGGCCGCGGGTGACGATGAGGCCGGTGTCGGGGCCGTAGTGGTACGTCGTCAGGTCGTTGTGGACGCGGCGGACCCTGGGACGGTCGTACAGGCGGGGCGACGAGACGGGATCGGCAAGCTCGGACCGGGCCGAGGGGGTCCGGGCAGGGGCAGGAGAAGCCAGAGGCCCGATATCACGTGACGGAACGTGCACCCCCCGCGCGTTCGAATCCGTGACGGTTTCGGTGGTCGCCACGACTGTCTCGACCGAAGCCTCGGCAGCCTCGCGCATCGCCTTCCGCAGAGACGTCTCGCCGCGCCCGGGGATGGCGGTGCAGATCTGCGCCATGGTCTTGCCCTCGGCCTTCATGGCGATGGCCCGGCGCCCGTCCTCGATGCGCGCGGCGACCTGGTCGGACCGCTTCGTGCAACCGTCACGCTCGCGCTTGTCAGCCTGTCGCTCCGCGTTCGTGCGGTCGACCGAGCCGCCCGGCACCAGCACGGACATCAGCTCGCCTTCGGCATCGGTGATGGACAGGTCGTCCACCATCCGGGCGGCGCTGTAGTGGTAGAGCGGCGAGCAGGGCTTGCCGCCGTACTCTTCCTTCTCGCCGGCTTGGTGACGCTGCGCGCGCTTGTCGAGGGTCCCGAGGCACGACAGGGCGGACGCCTCGGTCAGGCCCACCATGGCGCCGAGCTCGCCAGCCCACTCGGTCTTGTCTCCCCCGTACGCGTGCGCGCGGGCGTTCGCGGTAAGGAAGATCCACAGGTGACGGGTCTTCGGGAACACGCCGCCCCGGATCTCGCACAGGCGCAGCAGGTCCGCCGCGATCCTCGCCCACCGGCTGACCGGGACGCGACGCTTCTTGGCTGCGTAGGCCGCCGCTGCCTCGGCGTTGGCCTCGCGCCATGCGGCCCGCTCGTCGAGGATCGCCTTGAGCTCGTGACGGGTGAGCGGCATGACCGCATCGCTCAGCACGTTGAACTCGTGGCGGACGACGTCCCCGATCGAGGACGGCCACGCCATCCTACAGACCGTGCCGTTCTTCTGGTTGACCGACCCCCACAGCCTTAGGACGCGCGCGGCATCCCGGGCGCCACGGTCGAGGCCGAGGTCGCGCGCCAGCTGCCACAGGGGGAGCATGCGCGCCTCGTGGCGGTCGCGCACGGCATCGCGCCGGCGACGGACCGGGCACGTGCCGTCGGGGCGGAGGACCGGGCCGTACAGCGAGTTCATCGCCTTGGCGACCTTGCGCTGAGCCGAGGCCTGAAGCCTGTCGCAGATCCATACGGCGTGCAGGCCGTTGCCGCTCGCTGTGAAGAAGGACGGCATCGGAATCCCGCAGGCCTCGAAGGCGGCGAGCAGCATGTGGACGACCGCCTCCTCGTCTAGGTGGGCGTAGGGCAGGCGGACGCCGGCGGCGTCCGGCGTGCGGAAGTCGAAGTCCATCCACATGTGGCCGACCCTGAACAGGCAGTCGGCGCCGCGGCGGAAGCGGAACGCGTTCATGCCGACGTACATGGCATCGAGCAGCGCCGGGCTGTCGGCGGCGCGCATCTGCCAGACCAGCGTGTCCTCCCACCCGGCCTTGAGCTCGGGCGCTTCGCGCGAGAGGCAGACCTGGCCGCCGCCGGATGTGCCGTGGAGAAAGTGCAGGTGGGCGCGCTTCATGGCCATCCGCGACGAGGCGGAGAGGGCATGGGTGGCGGCGGGAACGGGGCTGTTCGAAGGGGACATCGGGCTCGGCGCGGAGTGGGCGCGCGGGGCATCACGACCGCACGCCCGGGAAAGCTAGCCCCGGGTCCAGCATCTCCAAAGGCCGACCGCACACCGAGGCCGATGACCCGGTTTCAGGCCAAATCCACCACCTCAGGTTGATCCCATGAAAAACGATTTCCAGCCATAACGGCCCATGAGGCATGTCGCGCGCTACCCACCCAGCCGAGCGACAGGGTCATGGGCGATCATGGCTGGAAACGATCCACAGCCCCTCTGGAGGTTCGGCCGGCTATCGGTGCGGACAGTGCGACGGCCGTTTCCTATGCGGCAGGGGTGCGACATCGGACGTTCCGGGTCGACGCAAACCTGCGGGTCGTCTCACTTTAGGTTGTGCAGGCCGATCCGCATGGGCCGGTCATGGGGCTTCATGGGAGCCAACGCATGGGTCATGGGACCGGCATGGGCCTAGGGGGTCTAGCCATGCGCTGACGGTCTGGTTGTGGAGGGGCTGCGCTGGCGCCTTGACGCCCCGTTCGGGCATCGGCGCCGCGAATCGATGAACCGATTCGGTTCCCTCGCGGCGGGACCGCCGGCACCACGACCTCGGTCTGACCCCCTATCCGAATTGTGCCCGCGGCCGGAGGCTTGGGGGCATGACGCACATCACGCCTCGCGGCCCCCGCGCCCATGCCACCGACCACGCCGTCCGCCGGTACGCCGAGCGGTTCCTAGGCGAGACCGTCGAAGAGACGGTGACCGACGACCGCGTCGCGGTCCGGATGCTCAAGGATCGCCGGGTCGACACGGCCCGGATCCGGGCCCGCATCGCCGACGTCGGCGGGGTCATCATGGCGACGGGCCGGACCTCCGGCGACTGCATCGCCTTCCCCGAGGCACTGCGCTTCCGCCTCGTCGAGGGGAAGGTGGTCACCGTCCTCGCGCGGGCCGGCAAGGTGAAGCCGACGACCCCGGAGCCTGCGCCGGCCCGGGCCCGATGCGTCCTCGACATGGAGCACGCATCGTGACCGAGCGCCCCTTCACCTTCGCGGCATGCCCGGACGCCGGGGCATGCCGATCCGGGATCCGGCCGCTGCTGGCCCCGGGGATGGACTGGTCCGAGGTCCAGTGCGGCCGCTGCGGCCAGGCCGGCATCGTCCGCCATGCCGACCTCGTCGACGCGCCGGCCCCGGCCGAGGTGGCGCCCTCCACGATTCCCACGCCCGCCCCCGAGCTGGAGCCGGCTCCCGAGCCCGAGGCCGACGAGGTCGCGGCGCCCTCCACCAAGGGGAGCGGTCGATGAATAGGGGCGGCCTTCCCTTCCGGGGACAGCACCAGAGGCGCGAGGCCGAGTGGGTCGGCGCCATGATCCTGTTCGGCGTCGCGGTGGCGCTGCTGCTGCCGGGCGCCACGTTCTCGCGTCCCACGTTCGGACCGTTCTCGGCCATCGCGCCGGAGGGGACCTGGGGGGCCGCGCTGCTCGGCATCGCGGTCGTCCGGATGGTCAGCCTTTGGGTGAACGGCTCGAAGCAGCCCCGCCCTCCGCTTCGCCACCGCGACCGCCGGCGCCGCGCTCTGGGCCTGGATCACCTCGCTGCTCTGGCACGACGGCTACCCCGGCGTGAACACGGGCTGCGGCGCCTACGGGATCCTCTGCCTCGTCGACACCTACTGCGCGTTCCGGGCGATCTGGGAGCAAGGCCGCAACGACCAGCGGGCGTCCATCGTCCGGAGGGCCGCCGCGTGATCGACCTGCTCTCCTCGATCGTCACCCTTCCGGCCGAGTACGTGAAGACCGCGGGCACGCTGCTCGGCGGCGCCTTCCTGGCGCTCGGCACCTACGTCGTCTCCCGGATCAAGGAGGCACGCCGGCCGCCCGAGCTGGTCATCGGCCCGCCGCGGCTCGCCCTCGACCCCGTGGACCGGGACCTCGGCTTCACCCTGATCCGGACCGGCACCGACCTGACGCGGGCGATGAACGACCTCGGCGAGAACCTGCGCAAGGCCTTCCCGCCC
>NZ_VRUW01000154.1:0-5120 GCF_008039475.1 Methylobacterium sp. WL12
GCAACCCCGGCGGCGACCGGACAAGTCAGATGACCGGTCTGACCGAGGCACCGCCAATCGAGCGGTCCGATAGAGCTTGCTCGTGTGGAACGTTCCAACACCCATCCGTAGCTGTTCCACACGACAGGTATTGCATTTCGGAACGGCAAATGTTCTAACGTTTTAGAACCTACTGGAACGTCGGACCGCCTCCATGCTCATCGGTTACGCCCGAACCTCGACGTTGGAGCAGGAAGCCGGGCTCGAAGCGCAGGTCCGCGATCTCACGGCTCTCGGATGCGAGAAACTGTTCCGAGAGCAGGCGTCGTCAGTCGGGCCGCGCAAGGCTTTGGACGCCGTGCTCGACTTCGCCCGCGAGGGAGACACCATCGCGGTCACTAAGCTCGATCGGCTCGCTCGGTCCGTTACCCACCTCGGCAACATCATCAGCAGGCTTGAAACCAAGGGCGTGGCCCTGCGTATCGTCAACCTTGGCGTGGATACCGGCACGCCCACGGGTAAGCTGATGCTCAACGTCCTTGGGGGTGTTGCGCAGTTCGAACGCGAGATGATGTTGGAGCGCCAACGCGAAGGCATTGCGAAGGCCAAGGCTGAGGGCGCGTACAAAGGGCGGAAGCCTACAGCGCGGGCGAAGGCGTCAGAGGTCAAGGCACTGGCGGCCGAAGGGCTGAGCATGGCGGCCATCGCCGCGAAGGTCGGGATCGGCAAAGGGTCGGTGCATCGCATTCTAGCTGCGTGACGTTCGCCTGATCTCGTGGGACGCGTCGGTCTCAACGGTCTGCCGTGAAACCGGATTGAGCCGTCAGACCGTCCACCGGATTCGGGACGATGCGGTGACACGGAGTCTGCGCTGACCGCGTGGGGTCGCTGAGACCCTGTTAACGCTGCCTTGCATACCCACGCACGCCGACGCCTTTTTTGGTTTAGTAGGCGGCGCTTGTGAAACCTCATGCGAGCATTGTCCTCGGATTCCCGTCAATGTCATCGCAGGTGTCAGCATGCTCGGTACGGCAGGGTCGGTTCTCGGCGTAGATGTTGGATGCTCGCCGACGAAAAAATCCGGATCGGTCTGCCGTTTGGATTGGTCCTCGGATGAAGTTCAGTGGTCCTTCGCCCGATTCCGAGCCGTTGAGCCGGAGCGGACGGACACCATTGTCCGCGTGGCAGGCGCGACACGTTTAACCGCTTCTGCGTTCGACGGACCAATGCGCCAGGGGCTCGACATCATTGGTCGATACCGTGCCGCCGAGCGAATGCTCACACGGCGCCTTCAACCCCTGATTGGAAAGCCTGGGCAATCGAGTGCGCCGGTAGGAAAGCTGCTTAACCAACACGCAAACGCATGCGCTCGGATCGTGATCGATCACTGCGATCTCGCGTCGGCCGAGCAGGACATCCGAATCCATGACAAGGCCGTTGCGGAGGCGTTCCCGAGTGCGTTCTTGGGCCTGCTGATCGATGACCCAGCGGCCCTGAATGCTCGCCGCGGCGACCGGTCAGATACCTTCTACACCCACCTCGCATCGAGCGGCGGGATCGACCGTTTGCTGCGTTATCTCCTGCCGAGCCGAAGTCTTCGGACACCCCTGACCACCGTTACAAACCACGACGACCGTGCGGCTCTCGTATGTGCGTTCACGGCGCTTTGCGTTGCCATAGGAGATTACACGGCGGTCGGCGACGAGGATGGCTGGATCGTTCTACCTCCCGCAACCCTACAACCTGCCTGGGCGCGAGCCTTGCTTCAAAAGAATGCGGATGAGGAGCGAACGGGGAGCCTTCGGTATCAAGGCTTTGCTCCCGCTGCATGATGCGCCGACTCTCATCGGAGCGGTGCATCAGCAAGGATCACCTTTCGGATTCGAGATGATGCCGCGGGGGCGGAGTCCGTGCTGACCGCGTGGAGGCTCTGAGGCTTGGCGAGCATCGGGAAGATGTAATGCGAACCCCTTCCACTCCATCCTGCCCGGCAGTATCCTCAGGATTGATCGCGCGATCCCACATCACTACCCGATGTTGAAGCGCTGGAGGCGTCTCGGGGGAGACCACACATATGGAGTCGAGATTCGGACACGACGGAGAGCATTCGGGCTCCCGGTTAGAGCTACTGCTAGAAGCGTCGGGCGTCATAGGAACTTGGGAGTGGGATCACGTTAACCACACGGTCACCTACGATCATGGCGGTGCGCTGTACCTTACGGGTGACTGGTCAAATGCTGGCCGACCCTTGAAGGGTCACGAGGCGATGACGACCGTTCATAGAGACGACTACGAGAAGATGATTGAGCGTTCAGTCAAGGCAACGAAAAACGGCTCAATCATTGTATCCGAGTATCGAGTCGAGGTACCGGGTAAAGGATTACGTCGGGTGTTAAGTCGCGGAAAGACTTACCATGATGCTAAAGGCAAGGCTGTTCGTAGCCATGGCATGCTCATCGACATTACAGAAACCCACGACGACGTTAGCACTTATGTTGTAGGCGCGCCGATTGAGGCTGATGACCCATTTCGTACGGTTGTAGATCATCTCATAGCCGCCAGAGAATTTTATGAATCCGAGGGCCAGCATCAGATAAATAAAATTTTAGATATTGTGCTTATGGAGACTGGAAAACTGATCGCTCGGCAAATCCAATCTGTAAAAAATAAGCAACATTGACTTACGAAAACTCTAATTTGTTTAGCTCCATTAGTATGAATCGATCACTATCGACGAGATTTGATGCGTCATTCGACTTCTAGTAGACATGTCGAGTGTAGTGGGAGTCTACGATGCTGAGCCCAGACAACCGCGTGGAAACGAGCGTCAGTCCGTCTGACCTGCTTACGAAGTTGTCTCAAGTCTTAAACTGCCCGATTGAAACGTTTTTTGATTCAGCATCGCACAATCTTGGACCAACCGTGGAATTTCTCAAGCTATGGTCAGAAATAGATAATCCGAGCGATCGGGCAAAATTGTTGGCGGTGGCGCGTGTACTTGCTGCCAAAGGCTAGTGACGTTTCCTCATGAGCGGATAGCTCTGCATAAATACCGTATGCGCTACCACGAGATCATCACTGCCGAATCCACCGCCGAGGCCGGGATCATCCAGCCGATCAAGCCCATGACGCCCGTCCAGGCCAACCGAGAAGCGGATCGCTGTGCGGGAATCCAGAAGCGGATTCGCGATCAGACCGCCGCGACAACCCGACGAATCGCTGATCTGCGCGCAAAGCTCGCTCGCTGAACAGTCATCCTCGAACCTACCGTCAACGTCCGAGAAGGGTGGGGAGCGGACCCTGCCCCTTCGCCCTAAAGCGGACGTTCTGTTCCTAAACCTGTGCGGACCATACTCACCCTGGAAGAAACTCACATAAGCAACAGTCTGTGACAGTCGCTTCAGTTGTCGTTATGTGTCGTTCGGCCCGTTGCTGGACCGCGCGCCAGTTCCAGCCCAATCTGAAACAGCACGAGGCGCATCAGCGCCTCCGCCTCCGGCGTGCCGGACTCTTTGATAAGTTCATATGCGGCGAGACAGGCATCCAGCATCACCTCGAATTGGGCTGGTTTAGGCATTGCAAACACAGGTCCTATCGAGATGCTTTTCTACTCTACGTAGTGGGAAATTTCATATCGAATGTTAGGTTGCAAATTGTCGCACCAACTCGCTTTGAGGTTGGGGCACCATCCGAAAGGCGCTAAAGCCGATTGTGCACAATCGGAGCGTGGTATGCAGAACGGCTCGGACCTTGGAGACGGCTCGGATGTGCGGGACGCTTCCCTCCGCCGTCTTGCCGAGGCGTTAGACATTGCGCCGACCGCATTTTTCGACGAGACCAGTGCCGATCTGGACCAGACGACAGAGTTGCTGCGCTTGTGGCAGGGGATCAGGAACACGCAGGACCGCGCCAAGGTGCTGTCTATGGTGCAGGCGATGGTGCGGACAATCGCCACGCGCGCCTAAGAGCGGACCTTCCGACTTCTTACAGAAGGTGGCGAGCGGACCTTGACCTTTCTCCCGGAAGCCGTCGTTCCGCCGCCGATCTAGTGGTCGAAATCTGACGGATGTTACCCATGCTCCGGATTCAAATCGAAGTATTCGCCCAAGTATTTGTGGGATCACCCCTTTTAAGAGAAAGCGTCATATCCTTTTGAGGCGAAAATGAGTGGGTATCCCCGTCCAGCGACTTTTAAGGATGTCTTCTTCGGAGCGATTTGGGTTATTCTGGCCGTCTATATCGATGGTATTGCGATCTGGACGTGGCTTTTCTGGCAAGACCAGACCCTCGACCCACCCCGTCTCTTAGCTTTGATGATGACCGTACCCATGTTTGTGGTTGGCCTTGGAACAATCTCCAAATGGCTTAGGGGAGAATGGTTCGAGGTAATCCCGATGACGGGCCGTAAGGAGGGCAGCCCACCTTCGGATAATACCAGCCATCATGGTGGCGGTGATCCTCCACAAAGCTGACCTTCCGCTTCCCACCTACCCCGGACGTAGGGCACCCTCGATTCAGATGCCGGAAAGCGGACCTTCCGAGGGTCCGAGAAGCGTCGAGAGCAGCCCACCGCTTCACGGTCACGACTACAGCGGCAGACTCCGTAGCCATTCGTTGGCGGCGAGCTTCACAGCATGCTCGCTCCTATGCTCGCCCATGTTTTCGTAAGCGGTTACGCGGGTGTGCGTCGCGGCTGGCACCATGAGATCACCGCATCTGAAGACCGCCCGCGCCGTCAGGGCGAATCCCATCTCCGGATGATGGATTTCAAACAGGTAGGTGACCGCATCCCGTGGCACGCCGTACCGGTTGCCGACCTTCTCGACCGTCACGCAGGCGCGTTCGAAGGTCCGGACGGATTTTCCCTCGGGCGATAAATATCGACGGATGAGATGCTGAACGGTAAGCTGATTCGCTTCATCCAGCGGTGTAACATGTATCATTTCGGAATCTCCAATTATAGCGGATGGATTCCATGATGCCTTCCGCCTGCTATATTTAGACAAGGAGGCGGAATGTACGGCAAAAACCTGAAAATTGTCTACTCGAATCTTTTATCGATGGGTCTTGTACGCTCGAAGCGGCAGTTCAGCCGGGATTTTCTCGGTCGGGGCTGGACGTACCTCCGGGATTTCGAGCAG
>NZ_VRUW01000155.1:0-5058 GCF_008039475.1 Methylobacterium sp. WL12
CTGTGATGAGGGCGGCGGGGATGATTCGATGACGCAGATCGCGCGCTACATCTTCCGCATCGCGCTCGCGGCGTTCCTCGCCTGCCTGGTCGGCCTCGTCGGCACGATCTGGGTGACGCAGGCGCTGCGCGAGCTCGACCTGATCACGGCCAAGGGCCAGACCGTGCTGGTCTTCCTGTTCATCACCGGCTTGTCGCTGCCGACGCTGGTGGTGGTGATCGCGCCGGTCGCGTTGTTCATCGCCGTCGTCTACGCGCTGAACCGCCTCAACGGCGATTCCGAGCTGATCGTGATGTCGGCGGCCGGGATGAAGCCTCGGGCGATCCTGCGGCCGTTCCTGACGCTGGCCTTCGCAGTGAGCGCGCTCGTGGGCTTCATCACCATCGTCGTGATGCCGGCGAGCTTCCAGGAGCTGCGCGACGTGATCACCCGCGTGCGCGGCGACTTCATCGCCAACGTCGTCAAGGAAGGGCAGTTCACCCAGCTCGACAACGGCATCACCTTCCACTTCCGCGAGCGCGGCCCCGGCGGCGCCCTGCTCGGGCTGTTCATCCAGGACCGGCGCGAGGCCGGCAAGACCAAGGTCTACCTCGCCGAGCGCGGCAACGCGATCGACGTGGACGGCGGCAGCTACCTCGCCCTGCAGAACGGCAGCGTGCACCAGCAGCAGAAGGACAGCCGGGATTCCTCGATCCTGACCTTCGAGCGCTACACGATCGACCTCGCGGCCTTCGCGCCGCCGGACGCCGACACGGTGTACAAGCCGCGCGAGCGCTCGACCGCGCAGCTGCTCTTCCCCGACAAGAGCGAGGGCTATTTCAAGCTGCAGAAGGGCCGCTTCCGGGCCGAGCTGCACGACCGGCTCTCGGCCTGGCTCTATCCGCTGGCACTGGTCTTCATCGCCTTCGCCGCGCTCGGCGACCCGCGCACCACGCGCCAGGGCCGGGCCGGCGCGATGGCCGGCGCGGTGCTGGCGGTGGTCGCGCTGCGCATCGCCGGCTTCACCGCGACCAGCGCGGCGACCCGAAGCGCGGGCGCGGTGGTGGCGATCTACGCGGTGCCGCTGCTGGCCATCGCGCTGTCGTCGCTCGTGATCTTCCAGGGGCCCGCGGTGCGCGGCCTCAACGCCCGGATCGTATCCGCCCTGCGGGGGCGCTTCCGCGCACCCCGGCTCGCCGCCGGCTGAGCCGTCATGCTGATCGGCTTCACCCTCGGGCGCTACTTTGCCGCCCGCTTCGCGCGCACCGTGCTCGGCGTGTTCATCACCGTCTTCGCGCTCGTCTACACCCTGGATTTCGTCGAGCTGCTGCGCCGCGCCGGCGACGCGGAGGGCGCGTCCACAGGTTTGATGGCCCAGCTCTCGCTCTACCGCACGCCGGCGGTGGCCGAGGGCGTGCTGCCCTTCGCGGTGCTGTTCGGCTCGATGGCGGCCCTGCTCCAGCTCTCGCGCAAGCTCGAGCTCGTGGTGGCGCGCGCCGCCGGGATCTCGGCCTGGCAGTTCCTGCAGCCGGGCTTCTTCGTGGCGCTGGCGCTCGGCGCCTTCACGGTCGGGGTCTACAACCCGGTCTCGGCGATGATGAAGCAGCGCTCCACCGAGATCGAGGCGAAGATCTTCGCCAAGTCGACCAAGGCCTCCTCGGGCAAGGACCTGTGGATCCGCCAGAAGAGCCTCGACGGCGGCGCCATCATCCGCGCCGAGACCGCGATCGAGGGCACGACGACGCTGGCCGGCGTCCAGGTCTTCACCTTCGACGCGGAAGGCCGCTTCGTCTCCCAGATCGTCGCCGCGCGGGCGAGCCTGCACGACGGCTACTGGGAGCTCACGGACACCCGGGTGCTGACGCCGGGCGCCCCGCCGGATTCGTTCGGCACCTACCTCATCGCATCGACCCTCGACCCGAGCCAGGTGCGGCAGCGCTTCACCCCCCCGGAATCCGTGCCATTCTGGCAACTACCCGACACCATCGCACGCACCGAGCGGGCGGGGTTGGATGCCACCCGCTACCGTCTCCAGTATGATGTGCTCTGGGCCAGGCCGATCCTCTTCCTGGCCATGGTCCTGGTGGCGGCAACCGTTTCCTTACGGTTCTTCCGCTTTGGTGGTGTGGGAAAGCTGGTGCTCGGCGGGGTCGCGGCGGGGTTCGCCCTGTACGTCGCCCGCCAAGTGATGGAAGGCCTCGGAGCCTCCGGGATCGTCGCGGCGCCGGTGGCGGCGTGGTTCCCGGCCGTGGTAGGAAGCCTTCTCGGTACGCTCACGCTTCTGTACCAGGAAGACGGCTGACGCCCGCGCCTCGGATGCGGGTATCGGACGTTGGCGCGGGAGGCGGACGTGGACGGAAACGTGGCGGCGGTCGTCACCGGAGTTGGGACAGGCGTTGCGTAAGGTCGCCGACATCGCGAAGGTCCTCGGGCTGCTGGCGCTCCTCTGCGCCGCGGCGCCGATCGGCGGCACCGTGCCCGCCGACGCCCAGGGCCTGCCGGGCGCAGCCAAGCCTTCGGCCGGCAAACCCGTGGCCGGAAAGCCCGGCGACAAGCTCCTCGTCGAGGCCGACGAGCTGATCTACGACAACGACAAGAACACCGTCACCGCCCGCGGCAACGCCGAATTGCATTACGGCCCGCGCACGCTGCAGGCCGACCGCGTCCGCTACGACCGGGCGTCGAGCCGCGTCTTCGCCGAGGGCAACGTTCGTCTGACCGACCAGGACGGCGCGGTCGTCACCGGCGAGAAGATGGAGCTGACCGACGACTTCAAGAGCGGCTTCATCGACAGCCTGCGCATCCAGCAGACGGTGGTGAAGAAGGGCGAGACCATCCGCACGCGGTTCTCGTCCCCGCGCGGCGAGCGCCTCGAAGGCGAACAGACCAGCTTCGACTACGGCACCTACACCGCCTGCGAGCCCTGCCGAGACCACCCGGAGAAGCCGCCGCTGTGGCAGGTGCGCGCCGCCAAGATCATCCACAACAACGAGACGCACACGATCTACTTCGAGGATTCGACGGTCGAGATCGCCGGCATCCCGGTGGCGTACCTGCCGTACTTCGAGTCCGCCGACCCGACGGTGAAGCGCAAGAGCGGCTTCCTCACCCCGCGCTTCATCAACTCGACGGCGCTCGGCACAGGCCTGACGGTGCCGTACTTCTTCAACCTCGCGCCGGACTACGACCTGACCCTATCGCCGTCCTTCCTGAGCCGCCAGGGCGTGCTCGGGCAGGGCGAGTTCCGCCAGCGCCTCGACAACGGCAGCTACAACCTGCGCGTCTCCGGCATCTTCCAGACGACGCCCTCGGCCTTCCTGCCGGGGCCGCTGGGCGCCGGCGACCGCGACTTCCGCGGCTCGGTCGAATCCAAGGGCCGGTTCTACATCAACGAGAACTGGCGCACCGGCTGGGACCTCGTCGGCGTGACCGACAAGTGGTTCCTCGACAACTACCGGATCCGCAACCAGTCGATCACGACGGACTACTTCCGTGAGGCGGTGTCGACCGCGTACCTGATCGGTCAGGGCGACCGCTCGTACTTCGAGATGCGCGGCTACTACTTCAAGGGCCTGTCGAGTTTCGACTGGCAGAAGGAGCAGCCCCTCGTCCTGCCGGTGATCGACTACGACAAGCGCATCAACGGCCCGGGCGAGCTCGGCGGCGAGGTCCGCTTCCAGGCCAACATCACCAGCCTGACCCGCGAGGCGACGGACTTCCAGGGCCTGCCGCGCACCGGCACCTACCTGTTCAGCCCGAGCGTCAACGGCATCAGCTATCCGCTCTACGAGACCTGCACGACCTTCAACCGCAACACCTGCCTGGTGCGGGGCCTGGCCGGCACGGACACCCGCGCCTCGGCCCAGCTCTCCTGGCGCCGGACCTTCATCGACGACCTCGGCCAGGCGATCACGCCGTTCGCGTACCTGCGCACCGACGCGTTCTTCGTGAACCCGAGCCTGTCGGGCTACCAGAACGCCCTGGTGCCGCAGATCGCCTCGGTCGACGACGGCTTCACCGGCCGCGTGATGCCGGCGGTCGGCATCGACTATCGCTATCCCTTCGTCAGCGACTTCGGGCCGCTCGGCGTCCACACCCTCGAGCCGATCGCCCAGGTCATCGCCCGGCCGTCCGAGAACCGGATCGGCCACCTGCCGAACGAGGACGCGCAGAGCCTCGTCTTCGACGACACCTCGCTGTTCCAGTGGGACAAGTTCTCCGGCTACGACCGGGTCGAGGGCGGCGTGCGCACCAACCTGGGCGCGCAATACTCGGTGGTCACCGCCTCGGGCTGGTACGCGAACGCGATGTTCGGCGAGTCGATCCAGATCGCGGGCGTCAACTCGTTCCGCCGCGGCGACATCGCCAACGTCGGCCTGAACTCAGGCCTGGAAACCGCGGCCTCCGACTTCGTCGGCCGCGTCCAGGTCTCGCCGAACCAGAACATCAGCCTGATCACGCGCGCCCGCTTCGACCAGGCGGACTTCAAGGTGAACCGCTTCGAGACCGGCATCACCGCCCGGTTCGCGCCGTTCCTGCCGCTGTCGCTCTCGGCGTTCTACTCGTACTACGAGGCGCAGCCGCTGCTCGGCTTCAGCCATCGCCGCGAGGGCATCACCGCGACGGCGACCTACAACATCACCCCGAACTGGTTCGTCACCGGCTCGGCGCTCGTCGACCTGACCCACTACCTCGACACCCGAACCCTCTATTCCGAGGCGCTGACGAGCTACATCGCCAACCCCGTCGGCAACCTGCCGACCTACCAGAACCCGGGCCGCTTCTACCTCTCCGGCATGAGCGTCGGCGCCGGCTACCAGGACGAGTGCACCACGGTCTCGCTCAACTACATCGTCTCGCCGATCGCCACGGTGACCGGCGTCTCCGAGCGCAACCAGACCGTGTTGCTGCGCGTCGAGCTCAAGACCCTGGGCGAGGCGGACCTGCGCCAGAACGTCGGCACCGCCACCACGGCGGACGGCATCGCCTCCGCGCATTGACGGCTAAGACGCACGGGCTCGCGGCGATGGGAGGCTCCTGCTAAGGCAGGTCTCCCGCCGCGAGCCCGTGCGTCTTAGC
>NZ_VRUW01000156.1:0-4991 GCF_008039475.1 Methylobacterium sp. WL12
AAACAATCAGATTTGAGACAGATCGAAAATGATAAAATGCTGTTGTATATTATGATATTTATTCATTAAATTTTATTTTTAAGCGCGCCGAACATGGTGCTTCAATATCGTTGCCTGCCCTAAATAATTGCTTTGAAACAATGCAAGACACTATCGACCTTATAAGAATATGTCATGAAACGAGCACCTAAAGACGAACAGTCTCCTGCGCGCTGCCTTCGGTCACAATTGAAACGCTGCTTCCAAGTTTTTAACAGTATCGGTCCTTAGCGGATCGGGCGATGACGTCTGCTTCTGTGCATTGCTGCGCTAACGCGGACTACGTCAATCCCCCATCCCAGCCGTATGCCGCTGATCCAGCGTGCAGCCTGCAAACGAACGATCCCAGCTTCCGAAAAGGGTCAACACCGGAAGGTTGCCTACCTTAAAGTGCAATGTCTGCTTCCGGGAGGTACGCTGATATCCGCTTCCCACCCGACCCGGTCGCTGCTGTCTGTTTCAACAGCCTAGAAGCAGACCTTCCGACGGTCCGCAAAGAGTCGTAACCGGACCCGCTGCGACGCATAAAAGCGCTTATGTGAACGGTCAACCGTTCGGTAAACGACTGGTTTCCTGACCAAAAGTTCTAGAATAACAGCAGCTTTTAGAGTTGCTTAGAGGTGGTACAAACTCACCCGCAGCAGTCTAATTTCCTCACTTCTCGCGCCAAGCCTTGGCGATTTGATCGGTGAGGGGTTTGACGAGATAGCTCAGGACGGAGCGTTCGCCGATTTGAAGGAACGCTTCAACCGGCATGCCGGGGATGAGGCGGACGGCGCCGAGCCGCGCTCGCTCTGCCTCGCGCACCAGGATGCGGGCGGTGTAGTAGCTCTGGCCCGTCTTGGGATCGGTCGAGACGTCGGCCGAGACGCGGGAGACGGTGCCGTCGATCTCGGGCGTGGTGCGGCTGTTGAAGGCGGGGAAGCGTAGCACCGCGCTTTGGCCGCGGCGCACGCTGTCGATATCCTGGGGCTGGATCCGGACCTCGACGGCGAGCTGGTCGGCCCAGGGCACGATCAGCATCGCCGGCTCGGACGGCGTGACCAGGCCGCCGACGGTGTGGACCGTCATCTGGTGTACGGTGCCGTCCTGCGGGCTGCGCAGGTCGATGCGCTTGAGCTGGTCCTCGGCCGCGATGCGCTTCTCGCCGAGTTCCGACGCCTTGCCGCGTATCTCGGCCAGGTCCTTACCCACCTCGGTGCGCATGTCACCATCGATTTGCAGGATCTGCAGTTCGGTCTCGGTGATCTTGCCGCGCGCCGAGGCAGTCTGAGCGACGAGCTGCCCGCGCTCGCCCTGAAGCCTCGCGGTCTCCCGCTCCAACGCGGTGACCCGTGTCAGCGGCACGAGGTTCTTACCGTAGAGTTCGCGCACGCCCTTCAGCTCGGTGAGGATCAGCGCCGTCTCGCGCTCCTTGGCGGCGGCCTGCTGGGTCAGGCCGCCGATCTCCTGGCGCAGCTGCGCGATGCGCTCGGCGAGCTGCGCCTTCTGCCCGGCGCGGCTGGCGCGGCGGGCCGAGAACAACCGCGTCTCGCCGTCGATGAGGCGGACGACCGACGGGTCGGCCGTCTGGCGCGTCAGCAGGTCGACGGGGAGAGCGATCGTCTTGGCGTCGTCGCGCTCGGCCTCGTCGCGAGCGCGGCGAGCGCTCAACTCGTCCAACGCCTTCAGCACGATGTCGAGGTTGGCCCGCACTTGCGTCGCGTCCAGCCGGATCAGAACATCGCCGGCCTTGACCCGATCGCCCTCGCGCACGAGCAGCTCTCCGACCACGCCGCCGGTGGGATGCTGCACCTTCTTCACGTCGGACTCGACCACGAGCTGGCCGGGGGCGATCACCGCGCCGGCGATCTCGGTGAGCGCGGCCCAGCCGCCGACGCCGACCACCAGCACGGTGCCGAGCGCCAAGCTCAGCGCCAGGTGGCGGCGGATCGAGGCTTTGGCACGCGGACGCAGGACGGACGGCGCGGGGGCCGCCGAGACGATCACCGGGTCGGTCATGGTCAGGCGCTTTCCTGCAAGGCGTGCGGAGCGGGGGCCTGCGACGGGATCGACGGCGCGTAACCCTGAGACGGACTCGGTTGGCTCGGGTCGGGGGCGGCGCGCAGCACGCGCTTGAACACCTCGTCCTTCGGGCCGAAGGCCTGGGCGCGTCCGTCGGCCATCATCAGCACGAGGTCCAGCGCCGCCAGCGCCGAGGGGCGGTGCGCCACGACGATGCAGATGCCGCCGCGGGCCCGCACCCCGAGGATCGCCCGCGTCAGGGCGTTCTCGCCCTCGGCGTCGAGGTTGGCGTTGGGCTCGTCGAGGAGCACTAGGAACGGGTCCCGGTACAACGCCCGTGCCAGCCCGACGCGCTGACGCTGCCCGGACGACAGCCCCGCCCCGCCCTCTCCGACCCGGGTGTCGTAGCCCTCGGGCAGGCGCAGCACCATCTCGTGAATGCCCGCCGCGTGCGCTGCCGCGATCACCGCCTCGGGGGCCGCGTCCGGATCGAAGCGGGCGATGTTCTCGCCGATCGTACCGGCAAACAGCTCAGCCTCCTGCGGCAGGTAGCCGAGATGGGGACCAAGCTCTGACGGGTCCCATTGGTCGAGAGCTGCCCCGTCGAGGCGTACCTTGCCACGAACGGGCGGCCACACGCCAATCAGCGCGCGCACCAGGCTCGACTTTCCGGATGCCGAGGGGCCGATCACCCCGAGGCCTTGCCCGGCACTAAGCGCGAAGCTAACCTCGCTGACCACCACGCGCTGGGCGCCCGGCGGGGCGATCGTAACCGCCTCCACCGTCAGCGTCTGCGACGGCACCGGCAGGCTGTGACGCGGCTGCCCGGCCGGGATGCGTGCGAGCAGATCCGAGAGCCGGGCCCAGCTCTGGCGCGCCTGGACGAAGCCCTTCCAGTTGGCGATGGCGAGCTCCGCAGGCGCCAGCGCCCGCGACACCAGGATCGAGCTCGCGATGATGATGCCGGCGGTGGCCTGGCCCTGGATGACGAGCCAGGCGCCGAGCGCCAGCACACCCGATTGCAGCGCCATGCGGAACACCTTGGACACGGCACCCAAGCCGCCTGCCACGTCCGCCGTGCGCTGCTGCGCGTCCATGTAGTCGCGGTTGGCCAAGGCCCAGCGCGCCTGGAAGCGTCCCTGCATGCCGAGCGCCGCCAGAACCTCGGCGTTGCGCCGGCCGGCCTCCGCCAGGCCGTTGCGGCGCTGGCCGTGCCCGGTTGCGGCCCGGGCCGGCCTGCGGGTGGCGCGGTCGGTCAGCCAGGTGACGCCGGCGAGGAACACGGCGCCCCCCAGCGCGGCGGCCCCGATCAGGGGATGGAACAGGAAGCAGACGCCGAGATAGATCGGCAGCCACGGCAGGTCGAAGAACGCCGACGGGCCGGTGCCCGACAGGAACGCGCGGATCTGGTCCAGGTCGCGCAGCGGGAGCAAGCCGTCGCCGGGCACCGCGCCCTTGAGCGGCGCGCGCACCACGACGTCGAACACCCGCCCCGACAGCGCCTCGTCGAGCGCCGCACCGATGCGTGCCAGGATGCGCGAGCGGATCGCCTCGAGCGCCCCCTGGAACGCGTACAGCGCCAGCGCCAGCGCCATCAGCCCGATCAGCGTCGGCACCGATCGGCTCGGGATCACCCGGTCGTAGACCTCCAGCATGAAGAACGAGCCGGTGAGGTACAGGACGTTCACCAGACCGCTCATCGCCGCAACGCCGACGAACGCTGCCCGGCATGACGCCAGGGCACCCGTGAGTTCTACCGAACCGCTATGCCTCGCCATCATCTTTTTACGACTCACGATTATGAAGGGCGCGATAAGGCGCGTGCGCTGCACACTTGCGCGCCCTGAAGGCGCGTAGATCTCAATCAAAAAGCCCAGCAAACAGTGAAGCCACGGGGCTGTCCCACTCTGCAGATTTACTTTCCTCCGATCACTTCCATGAAAATCAGAACTATATGTCTACTATCTCGTAGAGTAATGATATTATCAGATATTGAATGAAACAAATGCTTTAAAAATAATTACGAATATTTGCTGAAAAATATGATGCGGCTGGAAGTATAGGCGGATATTTCATTCTGAATCAGACGTTCTAAATTCGACCTACTTCGGTGGCATTTGTAGTCATTGAGGTTGGCCAGGAGCTGATAAAGCGTTCGCTAGCTGTTCAGTGCCGTGACGTGGCGGCATCAGTTTCGCTGAGGCTGCCTCACACCGGGACTGCACAGCTAATAGTCCAACGTGCCGGTCACGGGAGTATGGACCGTGAAGGCAACTCCCTCGTGGACCCAATTTGCGCCCGTCTGAGCTTGCTCGAAGGCCGCGGTCTCGGCGTCGCCCGCGGTGTAATGGTGGTCGCCAGTTGCAGTGTCGAGGAACCGCTGCACCGTCAACGCGTCGGCCCCGGCCAGCGCCGGGTCGGCGTAGGCTTGGAACGCCACACCTTCGTCGTGGAAGCTTGGCATCATCGCGTCGATATGGTTACGCTCCGCGATGCTCGCCGTATAGAAGTGCTCGCCCGTCCGCGTATCGACGAAGCGGAACACGTCCACCGTGTCCGCACTTGGCGCCGGCGCCATCCAGGCCACGCCCTCCTCGGTGTAGGACGGCAGGTTCTGCGCGATGTACTGCCGTTCGCTCGGGCTTGTGGTGTAGAGGTCGTCCCCCGTGCCCGCGTCGCGGAAGTGGAACGTGTCGGTTAGCGCCGAGGAGGCCGGCGCGCTCGCATAGGCGTGGATATAGTCGATGGTCATCTGCGCCGGCACCGGCGTCGTGGCGTCCGGGTCGCCGGCCCAGGCCCCGCCGACGGCGAGGTTAGCGATTAGGGCGTGTCATCGCTTGAGCCAATCGAGGGCGGCTGCGAGGGAGAGGACGCCCATGAAGCTGACGGCAGTCTTCTCGTAGCGGGTGGCGATGGCGCGCCACTCTTTGAGCCTGGCCCAGAGGCGC
>NZ_VRUW01000157.1:0-4971 GCF_008039475.1 Methylobacterium sp. WL12
ATGTGCGGGGGCGGGACGGGTAGGGGGCTGCGCCAGACAGCCCAAACCCCGTCATTCCGGGGCGCCGAAGGCGAGCCCGGAATCCAGACGCACCGCGCGGGCTCGAAGGGCCGGGACGCTCCACCTCGGAGCCCGCGGCGGCTCTGGATTCCGGGCTCTGCTGCGCAGCCCCGGAATGACGGAGCGGTTTTTGAGGACGCTGTGTTCGGATGCCCTGGACGGGCCAAGACGCTCAGTCGAACAGGCTCGACACGCTGGCTTCCGTCGCCGTCCGGCCGATGGCCTCGCCGAGCAGCGGGGCGATCGTCGCCACGCGGATGTTGCGGGCGAGCTTGACGGCCTGGGTCGGCTGGATCGAGTCGGTGATCACCAGCTCCTTCATCCGCGAGGCGGCGATGCGCGAGACCGCGCCGCCCGAGAGCACCCCGTGGGTGATGTAGGCCGAGACCTCCTTGGCGCCGGCGTTAAGCAGGGCCTCGGCCGCGTTGACGAGCGTGCCGCCGGAATCGACGATGTCGTCGACGAGGATGCAGGAGCGGCCTTCCACGTCGCCGATGATGTTCATCACCTCGGATTCGCCGGCGCGCTCGCGGCGCTTGTCGACGATGGCCAGCGACGCGTCGATGCGCTTGGCGACCGCACGCGCGCGCACCACGCCGCCGACGTCGGGCGAGACCACCATGCGGTCGGTGGAGGTCAGCCGCTCCTTGATGTCGCGCACCATCACGGGCGCGGCAAACAGGTTGTCGGTGGGGATGTCGAAGAAGCCCTGGATCTGGCCGGCATGGAGGTCCAGCGTCAGCACGCGGTCGGCGCCGGCCTCGGTGATGAGGTTGCAGACGAGCTTGGCCGAGATCGGGGTGCGGCCCGAGGTGCGCCGGTCCTGCCGGGCGTAGCCGAAATACGGGATCACCGCCGTGATGCGCCGCGCCGAGGACCGACGCGCGGCGTCGATCATGATCAGCAGCTCCATCAGGTGGTCGTTGGCCGGATACGAGGTCGACTGGACGATGAACACGTCCTCGCCGCGCACGTTCTCCTGGATCTCGACGAAGATCTCCATGTCGGCGAAGCGCCGGACCATGCACTTGGCGAGCGGCAGTTCGAGGTAGCCGGCGATGTCCTCCGCCAAGGGCCGGCTGGCATTGCCGGCGATGATCTTGATCGAAGACTTCATGCCTGCGGGCTCAACATCTGGGGTCTCGGGCCGAGACACGTCCTGAAGACTGGAACGGCCGGCCGATCGACAGGCCCGCCGGCATCCGCGTCGGTCGGGCTCTTACCAGTGCGGTCGAACCGTCACAATGGCCGGGCCCGCCCGCTGCACAGCCCCCTGCACAGGCGGGCGCCTACGGCTCGAGCAGGCGGTGGAGGTGGACGACGAAGTAGCGGGTCTGCGCGCTGTCGACCGTGGCCTGGGCCTTGGCGCGCCACGCGACCTTGGCCGAGGCGTAGTCGGGAAAGATGCCGACGATGTCGAGGCCGGCCAGATCCTTGAACCGGAGCCCGTCGATGTCCTCCAGCTCGCCGCCGAAGACGAGGTGCAGCAGCTGTTCGCTGGCGATCGTGGTGGTCACGGGTCTCTCCTGGTCGCGGCACGCCGCCCCACAGGCAGGACGCGTGCCGCAGGACGCGGCATCGCCAACCCCGCGGCCGCCGTCAAGCCCGCGCGGCCCCGGCCCTCAATGCAGCGCGGTCGGCGGCACGGCCGCGAGCTCGGCCCGGGCGATCTCGCGGCCGATCTGAAGCAGCAGGCGCTCGGTCATCCCGCGAAGCGCCTCGGATCCGCTCTCGCCGACAACCCCGTGCAACGCGATGCAGAGGTCGGCGGCGCGCACCAGCGGCGCCTCCGGCTCGCCGATCGACGGGGTCGCGACGTAGCCGGCGTCCATGGTCCGGACCTCGGTGATGTCGATCAGGATGCCGGTGCTGCGCACGGGGCGCCCGCGCGGATCGTGGAAGATCCGGCCGCGGCACAGGAGCCAGCGCGTCTGCCCGGAGAGCATCCCGGCCCGGTACTCCGCCAGCATCAGGCCGCCGGCCTGCATGGCGCGCTCCACCTCCTGCGTCATCCAGGGGACGTCGTCGGGATGGATGCCGGCCACGGCGTCGGCGAACTCGAGGTCGCGGCCGGCCAGCGCGGCGTCCCCCGCCAGCAGCTCGGCGGCGCCGGGATCGTAGCGCACGCGCTGCGAGACTGGGTTCCAGTCCCAGGTGCCGACGACGCCCGACGCCTGGAGGGCGGCGTGCAGGTCCCCCACCGCCTGCCCTCGATCGTCGATGCCGTCGAACTTCATCGGCCTACCAGTATGCTTCCCGCTCTTCAGAAACCTTGAGCAACAATTTGTATACGAGTCCAACTCAAACGATACAACCGATCGCGCAAGTCTTGCGGTTCGGATCGGTCTACCGCCGTGCTACGACCCGCCGGCCGTAGAACCCGCGGACGGTCCATGTCTCAGCACGACGACCTCGCCTGGAGAGCGGAGGCGGCCTGCCTGGTCGCATGCCCGGCGTCACGTCAACACCTTCTGGACGGGTGGCTGCTGCGCGCCTCGGGCGGGCCGACCCGGCGGACGAACTCGCTCAACCCGACCCCCGGACCGCGCGGCCCGGCCGACGCGGCGATCGCGGCCTGCGAGCGTGCGTACGCGGCGCTCGGCCAGCCGGCGATCGTCCGCGTGGTGAGCCTCGCCCCGGAGCTCGACGAACCCCTGGCGGCGCGCGGCTACGGCGCGGAGGGCCACGCGTCGACCCTGTTCGCCGCCCTCGACGGGATGCCGGACGGGCTCGAGTCAGGCGTGCGGCTGATGCCGGCACCCGATGGCGACTGGCTCGCGCTGCGGACCCGGCTTGCCGGCGCCGACGTGCAGGCCGCCGCGATCTACGCCGCGATGACGGGAGACTTGCGCGGTCCCCGCGCCTTCGCCGCCCTGGACCTTGCGGGGGAGACCGCATCGATGGGCTACGCCGTCCTCGACGGGCCGCTCGCGGTGATCGAATCCGTGGCGACGCCCCCGCAGCTGCGCGGGCGCGGCCATGCCCGTCGCACGGTCGGCGCGCTGATGCGCTGGGCCCGCGCCAACGGGGCCGTCGGCGCCTGCCTCCAGGTGGTGGCCGAGAACGCGGCCGCCCTGTCGCTCTACCGCGGCCTCGGGTTCCGCACCGAGCTGCTGCGCTACCACTACCGCCGCCGGGGTTGAGCCGGCGGCCTCCAGGGTCGCCGGACCGGGCTCAGGCCTCGAACAGCGAGCCTTGCGCGGCGGCGGGCGCGGGCGGCTCGACCTCGGGTGCGGCCTTCGCCCGGCGCGGCGCGCGCTTCTTCGCCGGGGCGGCGCCTTGCTTCGCCGGGGCGGGGCCTCGCTTCGCCGAGGGCGCCCCCTCGGGTGCGGGAGCGCCCGCATCCGCCTCGGTGCGGGCGGACACGAACCCGTCGGCGAATTCGAGGCTCAGGGGCGAGCCGGCCGGCAACCCGCGGCCGGAGCGGAGCGCAGCGCCTGCGCCGTCGCGGACCAGCACGTAGCCGCGGGCGAGCACGGCGCGATAGCCGAGGCTGCCGAGGAGGTCGCCGGCCCGGTCGAGCCGGGCGCGGCGGCGCTCGATCAGCCCGGCCGCCGCGTGGATCATCCGCCCATGCGAGGCCGCCAGCCGCTCGCGCGCGCGCGCCGCCTCGGTCTCGGCCCGGCGCAGGGTCGTCGTCCGGGCGACGACGAGGCGGTGGCCGAGGGCCGACAGCGCGTCGCCCTTGCGGCTTGCGTGGTTGGCGAGCGCCTGGCGCGGCCGGTGGTCGATCGCCGAAAGCCGCGCCCGCGCGCGTTCCAAGACCAGTTCCGGCGGGTGCCGCGCGAGCCGGTCGAGCACGCGCGAGAACCGCTCGCGGAAGGCGCGCGCGTTGCCCGCCAGCGCCGGCGCGAGCCGGGCCTCGGCGAGGTCGAGGCGCTGGCGCTTGCCCGCGAGGAACGCGTCGGCATCGGGCATCGCCCGCAGGGCCGAGCGGAAATCCGCAGCCAGCCGGTCGAGCTTGCGCTCCACCGCCCCGCGGCGGCGGCGGGTCAGGTCGTCCAGCGCCACCGCGAGGTCGGCCCGCACCGGCACGGCCATCTCGGCGGCGCCCGTCGGCGTCGGCGCGCGCCGGTCGGAGACGAAGTCGATCAGCGTGGTGTCGGTCTCGTGCCCGACCGCCGAGATCAGCGGGATGCGGCTCTCGAAGGCGGCGCGCACCACCGCCTCCTCGTTGAACGCCCACAGGTCCTCGATCGAGCCGCCGCCGCGGGCGACGATCAGCACGTCCGGGCGCGGGATCGGGCCGCCGGGGGGAAGCGCGTTGAAGCCGCGGATCGCGGCGGCGATCTCGTCGGCGGCCCCCTCGCCCTGCACGCGCACCGGCCAGACTAGGACGGGCCGCGGGAACCGGTCCTCGAGTCGGTGCAGGATGTCGCGGATCACCGCGCCGGTGGGGGAGGTCACCACCCCGACGACCTGCGGCAGAAACGGGATCGCCCGCTTGTGCTCGGCGGCGAACAGCCCCTCGGCCGCGAGCGCGCGCTTGCGCTCCTCCAGCAGCGCCATCCAGGCGCCGACGCCGGCCGGCTCCAGGCTCTCGATGACGATCTGGTACGAGGACTTGCCGGGGAAGGTCGTGATCTTGCCCGTGGCGACGACCTCGAGCCCCTCCTGCGGCTTCTGCCGCAAGCGGTTGAAGGTGCCCTTCCAGACCACGGCGTCGATGCGGGCGTTGCCGTCCTTGAGCGAGAAGTAGGCGTGGCCCGAGCCGTGCTGCCCGCGGAACCCCGAGATCTCGCCGCGCAGCCGCACGTGCCCGAACGCGTCCTCCAGCGTGCGCTTCAACGCCGAGGCGAGGTCGCCCACCGACCATTCCGGCTGGTTGGCGACGAGCACCGCCGAGGACGGGACGTCGGCGGCCGGCGACGACCTGCGGGGGGCGGGGGGCGGGACCAGGGGCATGGCGGA
>NZ_VRUW01000158.1:0-4681 GCF_008039475.1 Methylobacterium sp. WL12
CTGCTAGGGTCGACAGGGGCGGTATCACCTTTTGATGCGATCAAGATGATATTGCGCATAGTTCCGTTTATAGTCACGGGCAGCGTGATGGTGTTGCCAACCTGAAGGCCGACCATACCGGACTGGCCACTAACGAGGTCCACGGTCGCACTGTTTCCGCTCACGGTACCGATCGCCGTCTTGTCAGTGAGCGCGCTCGCCATCCCCCCCGCGAGGTCGTCGAGCTGGCGCTGCACCTGGGGCAGCGTGGTGTCGCGCAGTTCGAGGTTGGCGGCGAGCGATCCCGAGCGCAGCACGCCCGGCGCGCCGAGGTCGATCTTGCCGCCGCCCGGCGTGGTCGCCGTGATGGTGCCGACGCTGCGCTGGTCGGGATCGGTCGAATAGGTCGAATTCGCGCCGAGGGTGGTGCGCCCGTCGAAGCCGAGCGTCGCCGCCGTGCCGCCGGTGACGAGGTTCACGCCGGAGCTGGTGGTGATCGAGAGGGTGCCGTCGCGCTGCTCGGTGGTCTGGACGTCGAGGTAGCCGGACAGCTCGGTGACCTTCTGGTCGCGCTGATCCTTGAGGTCGGCGAGCGTCAGGTCGTCGGTGGTCGACTGGATCTTGACGTTGAGCGCGGCGATGCCGCCGAGGAGTGAACTCGCGCTGGCGGTTTGGCTGCCGAGGCTCGATTCGATCCCGGTGCGCAGAGCCTGAACGCTGTTAGCGATGCCGTTGATGGTGTTGGCGAGGTTCGAGGCGGTGCTGAGCACGGTGCTTCGGGCGGCCGCCGAGGTCGGGTTCGCGGCGAGGTTCTGCAGCGAGCCGGTGAAGCCATTGACGAGGCCGTCGAGCGCGGTCGTGCTGCCCGGCGTGCCGAACAGCGAGTCCACCTGCCCGGCGATGTCGGCCTTGGTACTGGTGTAAGCGGAGCCGGCGGTCTCGAGGCGCAGCTGCTTCAGCGCTGCCGCGTCGAAGCTCCGGGTGATCGTGCCGACGGAGACGCCCGAATTGCCCGGCCCCGACGAGATCGTTGAGATCGTCCGCTTGACGTAGCCGGCGGTACCCGCGTTGGCGACGTTCTGCGAGACCAGCCCGATGGCGGTCTGGGTCGCCTTCAGGCCCGCCGTGGCCGTCTGGAGCGCGTTCAGGGGCATGTCGCCGACGATCCTCTCTCATTGCCGCGCGGGGACGGCCGGTCCTCAGCGGATGATGTTGAGCAGGTCGGACATCATCGTCTGCGCGGTCGACATCACCTTCGTGTTGGCAGAGTACGCCTGCTGGGTAACGATTAACTTTGAGAATTCACTCGCAATGTCGGTGTTCGACGACTCGACGCTGGAGCCGACCACCGCCGATCCGTCCAGCCCCGCGAGCGGCACGCCGGAATCGAGCGTCTGCGCGTAGGTGCCGTTCGACAGCGGCTTCAGCCCATCTGGATTGATGAAGCGGGCGACCCCGACCTGCGCGAGCTTCACCGCTGAGCCGTTCGAGAACGACCCCATGATGCTGCCGTCGTCGCTGACCGAGACGGAGTTGAGTGTTCCTGCGGCGTATCCGTTCTGCGTGAGCGCGTTCGTCGTCACCGCGCCGGACGAGGCTGCGTATTGAGTCAGCGTGGTCTTGTCGAAGGCGAGGTTGATGCTCCCGAGTTTGGTGCCGTTCACCGTCAGGTCAGTGATGGTCGCGCCGTCGGACGGCTCCAGCAGCTGGCCGCTGCCGTCGAAGGTGAAGCCGGTGCCGGCATTGATCCAGGCGGAATTATCGGCCGAGATGGTACTGTCGGAGGCGTAGAACAGGTTCCAGATCGCCGGCGTTGGCTTGCTCCCCGCCACAGCCGGATCCGCAGCCTTTGCGTCCTGGATCTTCGCCCAGCGGGTATTGACGCTCACTGGCGCTCCCGACGTCGTGTAAGCGGTGACCACAGGACCAGATATGCTGTTGGCGACGAAATCCTTGGCATCTGCCGCTGTGACCTGCTTGGCAGGAACGGACTTGTCTGGCGTACCCGTCGTATCAGTGACGAGCGCACCCTTGTTGGTTGGCGCGTAAAGCGAGGATTTCGACGTTGTGGTTGGCGTCGCAGGTAGGTTCGCGCCGTAGGTGATGGTGGTGGTCGCATGGGCTGGCATCAACCGATTGCCAATCTGGATCGGGCCGGTGCTCGACACCTGTCCCGTCGCCGCATCGTAGTTCTGACCCTGGAGGTAGCTGCCGGCACCATTGACGAGTAAGCCATCCTTGTCGGGGGCGAAGTCGCCGCGGCGGGTGTAGACCGGTGTGCCGGAGAAACTTGCCTGCCCGTTGGCGTCGCCAGTCTTGGCCATCACCGTGAAGAAGCCATTGCCGTTGATGGCCATGTTGGTCGCGACGGTGGTCGAGGCGATGTTGCCCTGAAGACTGTTGGTCAACTGCGCCTGCGCCAGCACCGTGCCGGCGACCTCGTGCTTCGGCGTCTGCTCGGCCAGCAGGTCGACGAAGCTGGTGTCGATGCGCTTGTACCCGGTGGTCTGCGAGTTCGCAATGTTCCCGGAGATGTTGTCGATGGCGTAGGACTGGGCCTTGAGGCCCGAGACCGCCGTCTGCAACGCGGTGAAGATGTCCATGATAAGCCTCGACGATTATTTCGGCATTGACCAGCAATTATAGCGCCAGACAAAATCCTCAATCGAGGCAATGCTTTGGATAATGATCTGCCTCGCCACCACTCCTGGCGACGGAATATTTTGCCCCTTCAAGGCAAATTTTGCCTATCTCGCATCTTGGCGGTGCTGAAACTTGAGCAGCAAATGATTGGATTGATTTGCTATGGATTGTTTGGAAGGGCGTCTCAGACTTCCGTCATCGTCCCTTCCAGCATGGCCTGGACCACCGACGGGGTAATGATTGCGCTGGCCCTTTGGCCGAGCAGCGTCGCCAGATCCTGAGCATTGGCCAGGGACGGGTCGCGTAGGCGGATCGAGACGATGGCATCACCACCCTGACGGATCGCCACCCCGAACTCGCCGGGGGCGACCTCCTCCGCGATGAAGTGCTGGTCCATGCCGTGAATGCCGGTGATGCCGAAGGCCATGTGAGCGTATCCGTCAGGAGAGGAATTGCGTGTCAGTGAAGGTAGCACGTTGCAAAGTCAGATCAGAACGAGCAGCATGCTTCTGGCGCATGTGATGTGTCTGATATGATAGGAAATGTAGGGATTTATGGAAGTATCATCACGAGTGACGCATGGCTGAAGCCGGTTGCAATTGGCCATCCGACCGGGGTGCGCCTGATCCGTCGATCAAGGTCTCGGGGGAGCCAGTCCTTTCGTCTTCTCCAGGAAGGCTACAAGCGCTTTTGCCCGGTCTATGTCGAAGACGGCGGCTGCGGTATCGCGGTCAGGTCGGATCAGAGCCAAAGCTCTGACGGATCGTAGCATCGGGGACATCGTGAAGCACTACGCCGGAGCGGCTGGGTTCGATCCGGCGGCTTTCGGCGGTCATAGCCTGCGCGCTGGGTTCGTAACGACGGCCGCCGAGCGGGGCGCCGATCTCGCACGGATCATGGAGGTGTCGGGCCACCGCGATCCGAGGACAGTGCTCGGGTACGTTCGTCGAGCGAACGCCTTCAAGGATCATGCGGGGAGCGCGTTTTTGTAACCTGTGCCTATTCAAAAAGGAGTTGATTTAGGAGGTTGTGTTGCTTTTCAGGCATCGCTTGTCTGATTATAACCGTCCAAGCCCCTGGTTTTAGGGGGAACACTGCCATGTACCGACACGTTACCGCTGTTCTTATCGCCTCGATTAGTCTGGCCGCCTGCCAGACCGCTACGCCTGGCCCGCAGCAGGTAGCTGTGTTTCAAGAGGACGTCGCACGACTTCGTGCCGATCGTGATGCAAGGCGCATCTCGTATACGGAGTGGGCCGAGCGCACGGGTCCAGCCGTACGGGCAAACGTCACGCTCAGCCCAGATCAGGAAGCGGCGATTGCCTACCGGAAGCAGCTTGCCCGGCGCGTAGACGCGGGTGAGATGACGCCGCGGCAGTTCGAACGCGAGAGCGCTCTCACTCTGTCTCGCGTGAAGTCGGGCAAACAGGGCGTCTAGCGCCAGCTGCTCTGGCGGCCAATACTTTCTCTGATGCCCATCCGGCGCGAGCACCGTTACTTCTACCCGATCGACTGGTCGCATCTGTCGCACGAGATCCGCTTCCGGCGTGCTGGTGGTGCCTGCGAGGGCTGCGGACGGCCGCACGGGCGCCTCCCATCTACCATCTCGGCGACGGGCGCTGGTGGGACGCCGAGGTCGGCGCTTGGCGTGATGGGCGGGGCAGGAGCCTTGCACGGCTGCCGGCGCTGGCTGACTTGGTCGCGGGCCTGCGGACCACACGCGTGGTGCTGGCCGCCGCACACCGGGATCACGACACCGCCAACAACGCAGCCACGAACCTCGCCGCCTTCTGCCAGCGCTACCACATAATCCACGATCGCCCAGAGCACCGTCGTCGCCGGTGGCGCACACTGTTCTTACGCCGTGCCATGGGTGACCTATTCCGAGGCGCCTAGAGCGGCATCCGATCAGGCTGAATCAATAGGGTTTACTGATCGGCCCCCACGAGGTGGTCCAAGGGTAAAATTAGTGCACGGTGGGCCGCTCCGCCACGGGTAGCTTGGCCGGCGGAGCTGGTCTGGCAAGCGCAGCCGGCCAAGCGGAGAAGGCTGGCATGAA
>NZ_VRUW01000159.1:0-4539 GCF_008039475.1 Methylobacterium sp. WL12
GACAACTACTCCACCGACGGCTTCATCCGCCTGATCGCGCCGCTCTACTCGGTCGCAGCCCCGGCCCCCGCGCCGACCCCCCTCGTCCGCAAGTACTGACATCGACGTCGGTGCGGGCTTCGTTCGCGAAGCCCGCGCAGCAAAAAGGGCTCCTCCCATGCCGCCGCGGCGGATGGGAGAAGCCCTTTTTTCGTTCCGACCGACGTCGAGCGTCGCGGCGCCTCCTCAGACCCAGGTGCGCTTGAGCGCGATGGTGACGCGCCCGCCGCCATGCTCCGCATCCGGGTTGCGCAGCTCGCGCAAGCCCGGAGCCCGGCCCGTCGTCAGGTAGACGACCACCGTCAGCGCCAGCACCACCTTCGTCCGCATCGACCCTGTCCCGCTTGGTTAAGCGAGGCTGTGTAGGATCGCTTGGTTTTGACGAAGTTGCGCCAGCGCACCCCGGCCGAGTGTCCGGGCGATTCCCGTCGAACGTGGTTTGCGGATCGTGAACGCGACGCCAGTGGCGGCGCGGTTCAGTTCACCTCGACCTGCACCACGCCCGGCACCGCGCGCAGCATCCCGGCGATCTGCGGGGTGGCCTGGTACTTGTCGCGCAGCTTGATCTCGACCTCGCGCCCGCCGCCGTCGAGGAGCAGGATGAGCGAGACCTCGCCCTCCCCGCGCATGGCGAGGCGCTGCTGCACGGCGCCGATCGGACCCTCGTCGCGCAGGTAGATCCGCATGCCCTTCTGGTAACGGGCCACCGCAGCGTCGAGGGGTTCGGCGGCCAGGATCCGCGCGCGAACGTCCTCGCCTTCGAGGTTGGCCTGGAGCTGCAGCACCAGCGGCTGGCCCGGCTCCAGGATCTCGCGGTAATGTCCGAGGCCTTCGGAGAAGATGATCGCCTCGAAATGCCCGGTCTGGTCCGAGAGCGTGACGATGCCGAGCTTGTTCCCGGTCTTGGTGCGGCGCTCCGAGCGATCGAGCACCGAGGCGGCGACCTTGCCGACGCTCGACGTGCCGGCGCGGACCGAGCGGCAGAACTCCGCCCAGCTCTGCACCCGGAGCTTGCCCAGCAGGTCCTGATACTCGTCGAGGGGATGGCCCGAGACGAAGAAGCCGATCGCCTCGTATTCGCGCTTCAGTTTCTCGGCCATCGGCCAGCCCTCGTAGGCCGGGATGCGCAGGCTCACGTCGGTGGAGGTGACGCCGCCGAACATGTCACTGATGCCGGCGGTCTCCGCCTCGGCCGCGCCCTGGGCGAGCTTCATCATCGGCTCGACCGCGGCGCACGCCCGGGCGCGATCCAGCTCGATGCCGTCCATGGCCCCGGCCGCCACCAGGCTCTCCAGGGTGCGCTTGTTGACGTGACGCGGGTTGAGCCGGCGGGCGAAGCAGGCGAGGTCCTCGAACGGCCGCTCGCCGCGCGCCTCGACGATCGACTTCACCGCCTCGCGGCCGACGCCCTTGATCGCGGCCAGCGCGTAGCGGATGCGGCCCTCATGCACCTCGAAGGTGACGCCGGACGTGTTGATCGAGGGCGGCTCGACGACGATCTTGAGGCGCTGCGCATCCTGCCGGAATTCGGCGAGCTTGTCAGTGTTGTCCATGTCGAGGTTCATCGCGGCGGCGAGGAACTCGACCGGATAGTTCGCCTTCAGGTAGGCGGTCTGGTAGGTCAGCAGGGCGTAGGCGGCCGCGTGGCTCTTGTTGAAGCCGTAATCGGCGAACTTCGCCAGCAGGTCGAAGATCTCGTTGGCCTTGGGCTTGGTCAGCCCACCCTCGATGCAGCCCTTCACGAAGCGCTCGCGCTGGGCGTCCATCTCCGCGCGGATCTTCTTGCCCATGGCGCGCCGGAGCATGTCGGCCTCGCCCAGCGAGTAGCCGGCCAGGAGCTTGGCGATCTCCATCACCTGCTCCTGGTAGACGATGATTCCGAAGGTCTCCTTCAGCGCCGGCTCCAGCTTGGGGTGCGGATACCACGTCGCCTCGTTGCCGGCGTCGCGCCCGAGCTTGCGCTCGCAATAGACCGGGATGTTGGCCATCGGGCCCGGCCGATAGAGGGCGACCAGCGCGATGATGTCCTCGAAGCGGTCGGCCTGCATCTCGCAGAGCGCTTTTCGCATGCCGGCCGATTCCACCTGGAACACGCCGACCGTCTCGCCACGGCCCATCGGCGCGTAGGTCTTCTCGTCGTCCAGCGGCAGTGCCGCGAGGTCGACGATCACACCGCGCTGCGCCAACAGGTCGGTGCAGCACCGCAGCATGGTGAGCGTCTTGAGGCCCAAAAAGTCGAACTTCACGAGGCCCGCGGCCTCGACCCACTTCATGTTGAACTGGGTCACGCGCATCCCGGTCTTCGGGTCGCGGTAGAGCGGCACCAGCTGCTCCAGGGGCCGGTCGCCGATGACGACGCCGGCCGCGTGGGTCGAGGCGTGGCGATGCAGGCCCTCGAGCTTCTTGGCGATCTCCATGAGCCGGGCGACGACCGGCTCTTCCTCCATCGCCTGCTGCAGCTTGGGCTCGCCCTCGATCGCCTGGACCAGCGTCACCGGGTTGGCCGGGTTCTGCGGCACGAGCTTGGTCAGCTTGTCGACCTGCCCGTAGGGCATCTCGAGCACGCGGCCGACGTCGCGCAGCACGCCGCGCGCCTGTAGCGTACCGAAGGTGATGATCTGCGCCACCTGCTCGTGGCCGTAGCGCTCCTGCACGTACTGGATCACGCGCTCGCGCCCCTCGACGCAGAAGTCGATGTCGAAGTCCGGCATCGAGACGCGCTCGGGGTTGAGGAAGCGCTCGAACAGCAGGCCGAACCGCAGCGGGTCGAGGTCGGTGATCAGGAGCGCGTAGGCGACGAGCGAGCCCGCGCCCGAGCCGCGGCCGGGGCCGACGGGGATGTCGTGGTCCTTGGCCCACTTGATGAAGTCGGACACGATCAGGAAGTAGCCGGGGAACTTCATCCCGACGATCACGTCGAGCTCGAACGCCAGGCGGTCGCGGTAGCTCTGCTCGGTGAAGCCCTCGCACGGCCCGTGCTGCCGCAGGCGCAGCTCGAGGCCGGCCTCGGCCTGGCGCCGCAGCTCGGTCGGCTCGTCGGCGGCGACCTCGGCCGGCACGCCAGGCGCGGCCTCGGCCAGCGTGTCCTGCCTCGGGGCCGCCTCACCCGCCGCGACGCGGGAAAAGTTCGGCAGGATCGGCTTGCGGGTGCGGACGCGGACGGCGCAGCGCATCGCGATCTCGACGGTCGCCTGCAGGGCGTCCGGCAGGTCGGCGAAGAGCTCGGCCATCTCCGCGCGGGTCTTGAAGCCGTGCAGCCGGGTGAGCTTGCGGCGGCGGTCGTCGGAGACGACGCGGCCGTCGGCGATGGCGAGCAGGGCGTCGTGGGCGTCGTAATCGCCCGCCTTGCCGAAGAACGGCTCGTTGGCGGCGGCGATCGAGAGGCCGTCGCGGTCGGCCATGCGCAGCAGCTCGGCCTCTATCCGGCGCTCGTCGTCGAGGCCGTGGCGCTGCAACTCGACGTAGAGCCGGCTCTCGCCGAACGTCGCGCGCAGCGCCGCGAGGCGCGACTCGGCGAGGTCGGGGCGGTTGGCGCGCAAGGCCGCGTCGACCGGCCCGGTGAAGCCTCCGGTGAGCGCGATCAGCCCGTCCGACGCTTCAGCGAGAGCGGCGGCGGTCACGCAGGGCGCGTCGCCGAGGTTGGTGTCGAAGTAGGCGCGGCTCGCCAGCCGCAGCAGGTTGCCGTAGCCGACCTCGTCCTGGGCCAGCACCACGATGCTGCCGGGAGGCTTGGCGGCGCGTGCCATCGGGTCGATCGCCTCGAACGCCACCGAGAGCTGCATCCCGGCGATCGGCTGGATGCCGGCGCCGGCGGCCTTCTCGGAAAACTCCAGCGCGCCGAACAGGTTGTTGGTGTCGGTGAGCGCGAGCGCCGGCTGATGGTCGGCCAGCGCCGACTTCACGATGTCGCCGACCTTGAGGGCGCCTTCGAGCAGGGAATAGGACGAGTGGACGTGGAGGTGGACGAATCCGACCTCCTTGAGCTGGCGCGCCATGACGGTCCTTGTGCGGGTGCCCCAGGAATCCGTCCTTCGGCCGCAGGAGTCGATGGCTGGCGCGCTGCGATCTCCGATATCCACCGCCGATGTGGCGTTTGGGACGCTGGGTCTGCGACCGATTCTCCTGTGCACGGGCGCGCCGGCAACCAGTGCCGGCGAGCCGCCGTCAACGGATCGGCGCCAAGGCTACCGCCCACCCCGCCACCGCGACCGCGAGCAGCCCGAAGGCCATGAACTCCGCGACGCCGACCAGAACCATCCGCTTGAGCATGTCGGTCACTCCGTTTCGATGACCGTATTTTGTTCCTGTTTTGTTCTATGTAAAGCGTGCGCTCGTTCGACGTATCGACTTGGTTAGCGAAGCGTTAAGAACGCTGTTGATTTCCGCTGAGAGTTGACCCGGCGGAGCCGGAAGTTTCCATCGAGAAGTGACCCGTGTCTGAACCCACCCCTGGCTTTTTGGTCGGGGGGTCATGGAGTGATCGACATGGCGTTATTGAGT
>NZ_VRUW01000015.1:0-75101 GCF_008039475.1 Methylobacterium sp. WL12
GCCCCCTTCCGCCTTGCCCCCTCGCCGCCTTTCCCGAGACCCTGGCGCGCCTGGCCTCGGGCCTGCCGCAGGCGATCCGCGACATCGCCGAGCCGGCGCTCGCGGACGACGCCGCGGCCTATGCCGGCATGGGCGCGCAGGCCGCCGTGAACGTGCCCTTGATCCGCCTCGGTCGGCTCGCCGGGGTGCTGTTCGTGCACGATCGCGGCCCGCGCGACTGGGCCGCCGGCGAGATCACCTTCGTGCGCGAGGTCGCCGAACGGCTCTGGGGCACGCTCGGGCGGATCCAGGCCGAGGACCAGCAGACGCTGCGCAACCGCGAGCTGAGCCACCGCCTGAAGAACACCCTCGCGATGGTCCAGGCCATCGCTTCGCAGACGCTGCGCAACGCGCCCGACTTCGAGACCGCCAAGGAGGCGCTGGCCGCCCGCCTGATCGCGCTGGGCAAGGCCCACGACATCCTCCTGACCGGCGCGCGGGAGAGCGCCGGCATCGGCGCGGTGATCGCCGGGGCGCTGGCGATCCACGACGACGGCCAGGCCGGGCGCTTCGCCCTCGACGGGCCGGCGATCGAGGTCGGGCCGAAGGCGGCGCTCTCGCTCGCGCTGATGATGCACGAGCTCGCCACCAACGCGGTGAAGTACGGCGCGCTCTCGGTGCCGGGCGGTCGCGTCGCCGTGACGTGGTCGCTCGAGGCCGACGCGATGGTGCGGATGCTCTGGACCGAGCGCGGCGGCCCGAAGGTCGCGGCGCCGACGCGAAAAGGGTTCGGGTCGCGGCTGATCGAGCGTGGCCTCGCCGGCGCGGTCGGCGGGTCTGTCGGCCTCGCCTACGAGCCCGAGGGGGTGGTCTGCCGCGTCGAGGCGCCGCTCTCGGGCTTCGAGGCCGCCGAGTAGGACCCTGGGGCGCGGCACGAGCGCGGGATGAGATCGCCCCGCCAAAGCGTCTCTTTCGGGAACCGCCACCCGATCCCACATCCGTGCAGATGCTTTTCCGCCGCGCGAGAGCCGACAGCTTGAGCGACCTGCCCGGTCTGGAGACCGCGCGCCTGACGATCGACGGGCTGACGCCCGACGACGCGGAGGCCCTGCGCAGCCTCACTGACGACCCGGCGATCACCGGCGCCGTCGACTTCCTGCCCGCGCCCTTCACCCTGGCCGACGCCCGCGCGCTCATCGCCTCCGGGCGGCGACGCGAGGACCGGTTCTTCGGCGCGCGGACGCGCGAGGGCCGGACCCTCGTCGGCGTCGTCGGCACGCACCTGCGCGGACCCGGCGCGATCGAGATCGGCTACTGGGTCGGCGGCGCCGCCCGCGGGCGCGGCCTCGCCACGGAAGCGGTGACGGGCATCCTGGGCTCGCTGTCGCGCCGCTTCCCCGCCCGCCTGATCGTCGCCGAATGCCGCCCCGGCAACGTCGCCTCCTGGGGCCTCCTGACCAAGCTCGGCTTCCGCGACACCGGCGAGGAGGGCCACCGCCCCGGCCGGCGGCTGATGGCGCTGCGGTGCGGCTGATGCTCCGGGTGGCCGCGACCGCGTGGCCGCGACCGGAACCCGGAGGCGCGTCGAAGCTTGTCCGTTCGGAGCGATCGGAACGGAGGCGGCAATGGGTGAAGATCTCGTGGTGTTCGGCCTCTCGGCCCTGACATTCGTCGGCTTCGTGTTCGGTTACGCGACATCCCAGGCGTAGGCGCCGGGCTGCGGACCGTCAGGCCTCAGCGCACGGAAGCGGCCGCCCCGGCGGGCATCGCCTTGCCGCCGCGATAGATCACCAGCGTCGCGAACAGCCCGAGGGCGCCGCCGAGCGACATCCACAGGCCCGGCGCCGCCTTGTCGCCGGTCGCCTCGATCAGCCAGGTGGCGACCAGCGGCGTCATCCCGCCGAACAGGGCGGTCGCGAGCGAGTAGGCCAGCGAGAACCCGGCGGTGCGGACCTCCACCGGCACCACCTCGGTCAGCGCCACCACCATGGCGCCGTTGTAGCTGCCGTAGAGGAACGAGAACCACAGCAGCACGGCGAGCATCGCCCCGAAGCTGACGTGCCCGACGAGCCAGGTGAGCGCCGGGTAGGCGGTGAGCAGGGTGAGCGCCGAGAACACGATCAGCAGGGGCTTGCGGCCGATCCGGTCGGACAGCGCCCCCATCACCGGCAGCCAGAACAGGTTCGAGACCGCGACGCAGAAGGTCACGAGCAGGCTGTCGGTGTCGGTGAGCTTCAGGACGCTCTTGCCGAAGGTCGGGGTGTAGACGGTGATCGTGTAGAACGCGATCGTGGTCATCGCGACCATCAGCATGCCGAGCAGCACGATCCGCCAGTTCGCGGCGAGCGTCCGGAAGATCTCCGCCGCCTCCGGCCGGTGCTTGCGCTCGGCGAAGGCCTTGGTCTCCTCCAGCGAGTTGCGGATGTAGAACAGGAACGGCACCAGCGCGCAGCCGATGAAGAACGGCACCCGCCAGCCCCATTCCGACATCTGCTCCGGCATCAGGGCATGGTTCAGCCCGTAGCCGATCGCCGCCGCCGCCATGATCGCCACCTGCTGGCTGCCCGACTGCCAGGAGACGTAGAAGCCCTTGCGACCGGGGGTCGCCATCTCCGACAGGTAGACCGAGACGCCGCCGAGCTCGACGCCCGCCGAGAAGCCCTGGAGCAGGCGCCCGACCAGCACGAGGCCGGGCGCCAGCAGCCCGATCGTGGCGTAGCCGGGCACGAAGGCGATCAGCACGGTGCCGGCGGCCATGATCGCCAGCGTCGTGATCAGCCCCTTCCGGCGCCCGACCCGGTCGACGTAGGCGCCGAGCAGCACCGCGCCGAGCGGCCGCATCAGGAAGCCGGCGCCGAAGGTCATGAAGGTGAGCATCAGCGAGACGAACGCGTCGCCCGACGGGAAGAACGCCTTCGCGATGTAGGTCGCGTAGAAGCCGAACAGGAAGAAGTCGAACATCTCCAGGAAGTTGCCGCTGGTGACCCGCAGCACCGCCCCGACCTTCGATCCGGTCGACCCCTCGTATGATCCCGCCACGGCCTCGCCCCCTCTGCTTCGGCCGCGGCCGTTCGGAGCACTGTTCGCCGGGACGGGCGCGGGCTCAAGGCGAGATCGTGAGTCTCCCGGACTTTTGTGATGGTTCGGACGTGCGGAGCCGCTACTCGGCGGCCGCCGCCTGGGGCACCGTGCCCGCGATCCAGGCCGAGAGGTCGGCGCGCGCCCGGTCGGTCAGGGCCTGGCGCTTGAGCATCGCCTTCTCCGGCCCGCGCAGGCGCTTGCCGGTCTCGTTGCGCGGCATCGCGGCGAGCGGCGGGAACAGCCCGAAGTTGACGTTCATCGGCTGGAACGAGCGCGGCTTGGCCGGCGCCTTCACCAGCGCCTCGGCCGTCTCCTCGCCCGGCTCTTCGGGCACGTCGTCGAGGATGTGGCCGCCGGTGATGTGGGCGATCAGCGCGCCGAGCGCGGTGGTCTGCGGCAGCGGCTCCAGGGCGCGGCCCTCGGCCTCCGCCACGGCGAAGCGCCCGGCCATCAGGCCGATCGCCGCGCTCTCGACGTAGCCCTCGCAGCCGGTGATCTGGCCGGCGAAGCGCAACGACGGCCGGACTTTCAGGCGCAGGGTCGCGTCGAGCAGGCGCGGGCTGTCGAGATAGGTGTTGCGGTGGAGCCCCCCGAGGCGGGCGAACTCCGCGTTCTCCAGGCCGGGGATGGTGCGGAAGACGCGGACCTGCTCGGAATAGGTCAGCTTCGTCTGGAACCCGACCATGTTGTAGAGGGTGCCGAGCGCGTTGTCCTGGCGCAGCTGCACGATGGCGCAGGCCTTCACCTGAGGATCGTGCGGGTTGGTGAGCCCGACGGGCTTCATCGGGCCGTGGCGCAGGGTCTCGGCGCCGCGCTCGGCCATCACCTCGATCGGCAGGCAGCCGTCGAAGTAGGGCGTCGAGGCCTCCCACTCCTTGAAGCCGATCTTCTCGCCGTCCACGAGGGCCTGGATGAACGCCTCGTACTGCGCCCGGTCCATCGGGCAGTTGATGTAGTCGGCCCCCGTGCCGCCGGGCCCGACCTTGTCGTAGCGCGACTGGAACCACGCCTTGTCCATGTCGATCGAGTCGCGGTGGACGATCGGGGCGATGGCGTCGAAGAAGGCGAGCGCGTCGGCGCCGGTGATCGCGCGAATCCCCTCGGCGAGCGACGGCGCGGTCAGCGGGCCGGTGGCGACGATGCACGGCCCCCAGGCTTCCGGCGGCAACCCGGCGACCTCTTCGCGGACGATGGTGACGTTGGGATGCGCTTCGAGCGCGGCGGTGACGGCGGCGGAGAAGCCGTCGCGGTCGACCGCCAGCGCGCCGCCGGCCGGGACCTGATGCCGGTCGGCCGCGCGCAGGATCAGCGACCCGAGGGTGCGCATCTCCTGGTGCAGAAGGCCGACGGCGTTGCCGTTCGGGTCGTCGGAGCGGAAGGAGTTGGAGCAGACGAGCTCGGCCAAGCCTTCGCCGTGATGCGCCTCGGTGCCGCGCACCGGCCGCATCTCGTGCAGGACCGCGTGGTGGCCGGCTTCGGCGATCTGCCAGGCGGATTCGGAGCCTGCGAGGCCGCCGCCGACGACGTGGATGGTGTTTCTAGAGCTGGACATGCCCCGGGATACCGGAACGGGCCGGCCCGAAGCAACGGGCCGGCAGACGTCCGGAAGATCAGCCGCGGGCGATGCCTTGGATCTCGAAGCGGTTGATGCCGAGGTCGGCGAGGTCGCGATCGGACAGGCGGGACAGCTCGGTGACGGTCTCGCGGTAACGGAGGTAGGCGCGGAAACGGCTGAGGACGCTACGGGCGGCGGACATGACATTGACCTTTGTTCAGGCAGACGGTGACGACCGCGTGGGCACCGATGCCTCTTGTTGGTGCAATGCACATATAAGCTTGCTGCAGCGCAGCGGCAGGCCGCGCTCGGTGAGCCTGCCATGCAGCTTCGACATGCGCCGCACAACGATTTGGCAAGGTTTTGGAAAGCCTGTTTTCGAGGCTGCCGCGCTGGCGGAGTCGCGCGCATAGGTCGCGGGCGCGTCGTGGCCTGCTCGGATGGCCAGGTCGGGGCGGATGATCTTGCGGTCGTCTGCGCTGAATCGGGGACGCCGGTCGATGCGCCCGCGTAAGACTGTCGTTCCGCGCGATGATCTTGAAAACGACGGCGCCGCACCGCGGAAGATCCGCGATGCGGCGCCGTCGTGGAGGGCCCGGCGTGCGGGCCGTGCGGGGTTTCAGTAGAAGTGGCGCGGCCCGTAATAGGCCGGGCGGCCGTAGAACGGGCGCGGCGGGCCGTAGCCGTAGGGGCCGTAGCCGGGCGGGCGCCGCCAGTACGGACGCGGGCCCCAGTTCGGCCGGCACATGCCCCAGGGATTGGGGTGGAAGCCGGGGCCGCAGCCGCCCGCGACCGTCTCGATCAGCGCGCCGCCGGACAGCGGCGCCAGCGGCAGCGCCTGAGCGGCGGGTGCGAGGAGCACCGCTCCTGCCAGGCCGGCTGCCGTGGCGAGGCCGGCCACACCAAAAGTCTTCACGTGCGTCATGACGCGATCTCCTTCGATGTCCGGCCAGGAAGGGAATGGCCGGGCAGCGGGAAATCTACGTCGTCCCGGATGAATTTCCACTGACGGACGTGTTGTCGGGCGTACAGCCAAGCCTGGTGGCCAAGCCTGGTGGCCAAGCCTGGTGGCCAAGCCTCGCAGCCAAGCCGAGGCGGCCGGGTCAGTGCAGCGGCGGGCTCATCAGGAAGCGCTCGCGGTCGCCAGAGACCAGGGTCGGCTTCATCGCGCGGCCGTCGCGGCGGATCGTCAGCGGCACGCGCACGCCCGCCTCGCCGAGCGCCCAGACGCTGCGGAAGAAGTCGGCGAGGTCCGCCACCGGCTCGCCCGCCACCGCCTCGATCACGTCGCCCGCGCGCAGGTCCGCCGCCTCGGCCGGGCCGTTGTCGGCCAGCCCCATCACCACGACGCCGTCCTCGCTCTCGGTGGCGTAGAGGCCGAGCCAGGGGCGGGCCGGACGGTTGGCGCGCCCACGCGAGGTCAGGTCGTCGAGGATCGGCGGCAGCAGGTCGATCGGCACCACCATGTTGATCGCCCGCGGACCCGACGTGCCGCCCTGCTGGAGCTGGAGCGAGCCGATGCCGAGGAGGTCGCCCTCCGGGCCGATCAGCGCGGTCCCGCCCCAGTTCGGGTGCGAGGGCGCGGTGAACAGCGCCTCGTCGAGGACGTACTCCCAGTAGCCGGCGAATTCCTGCCGGGCGACGATCTGCGCGGCGACGCAGCGCTGGCGACCGCCGGCCCCGGCCACCACCGCCCGGTCGCCGATCTTCAGGCTGCCGGAGGAGCCGAGCTTGAGCGCCGGCACGCCCAGAGGCCCGAGGGCCTGGACCAGGCCGAAGCCGGTCGCGGCGTCGAACCCCATGACGTGGCCGGGCACGGAGCGGCCGTCGTTGGTGGTGAGCCACACGCTCTCGGCCTCGGTCACCAGGTATCCGATGGTCAGCACGAGGCCGTCCTCGCCGATGACCACGCCGTTGCCCGCCCGCTCGGTGCCGAGCGTCTCGGCGGTGAAGGCCTCGGCCGGCACGCGGGCGGAGAGCTGGACCATCGCCGCCAGCGCATGGTCGAGGTCGTAGCCGTAATCGCCCGGCTTCGGCTGCGTCGAAGCCGGGATTTTCCAGTCACCCTGCGAGGCCATGCCGCGTCGGTCCTTCGAGATGTCTGCGCTCCGGCGCGGGGCCGGAGGGTCGGTCGAATGTTTCGGATACGCACGCGGCGTACCTTGATCAGGGGAGATAGGACGCGCCGTCGGCGAGCGACACCCCGGCAGGGCGACGCGGCGGCGGCGTGCGAGCGCGACCGTCATGGGATGCCGCCTTTCCGCTTTCGCATCCCGCGGGAGAACCGCGGCAATCGGGGCGCCACGGCTTCTCATCACCGCAGAATGCGCTAACCCTTGCCGCAACGGTCCCGATCGATCGCCCTCGCCGGCGGGAGGACCTGCGAACGGGACGGGGGACGATCTTTGGGCGACGACGCCACCCTGCAGCGGATCCTGCGCGCGATCGCCGGCGGCGACGCGGGCGCGCTGCGCACGCTCTACGACCTGACCTCACCGAAACTTTACGGGGTCATCCTGCGTATCCAGCGGGATCGGAGCGTGGCCGAAGATGTGCTGCAGGACGTCTACCTTCGGGTCTGGCAGGCGGCAGGTTCCTACGCTCCTGAATCAGGGCGGCCGATGACGTGGCTCTGCGCCATCGCGCGCAACCGCGCCATCGACGGGATCCGCCGCAAGGGCGAGGTCCAGGGACCGGTGCGCGAGGACGGCGAGGACTGGGTGGAACGTCTCATCGACCCGCACGACACCGAGGCGGCGATCGTCGGGCGCGGCACGCTCACGGCCTGCCTCGCCCGCCTCGACGCGGCGCAGCGCGCCTGCGTGATGCTGGCCTATTGCGAGGGCTGGTCGCGCGAGGAGCTGGCCAGCCACTACGACCGTCCCGTGAACACCATCAAGACCTGGCTGCACCGCTCGCTCGGCGCCCTCAAGGGCTGCCTGGAGGAGCAGGCATGAGCGCAGGATCCATGGGTGCCGGACCCGAAATCGAGCGCGACCAGCGCGCCGCCGAATACGTGCTCGGCACGCTCTCCTTCGACGAGCGCGCCGCGTTCGAGCTGGAGCGCGCCGTCGACCCCGCCACCGCCCGCGCGGTGACGGCGTGGGAGGAGCGCCTCGGGCCGCTGGCCCTCGCCGTGCCGGACGAGACGCCGCCGGACCACGTCTGGCCCGGGATCGCCGGGGCGCTGGCGCGCGCCGCGGCGCCGGGGGCTGCCGCGGCTTCGCCTGCGCATCCGCCCACGCCCGCCAACGACGACCGCGTGATACGCCTCGGCGCCCAGGTCCGGCGCTGGCGCCTGGCCGCGGGCGGCACGGGGCTGCTCGCCGCCGGGCTCGCGCTGTTCGTCGCGGTCGGCGGCCGGCGCGACGAGCCGGCGCCCGGCACGCGCTACCTCGCCGTGGTGCAGAGCGGCGGCGCGCTGCCGGCCCTGGTGCTGCGGATCGATACGAAAGCCGGCACCGCCGAGGTGCGCCCGGTCGGCGCCGAGACCCCCTCCGGCAAGAGCCTCGAGCTCTGGTACATCGGCGCCGGCGCCTCGCCCAAGGCGATCGGCCTCGTCGGCCCCGCGGCGACCCGGATCGCCCTGCCCGCGGAGACCGCGGCGAGCGGACTCATCGCCGTCACGGTCGAGCCGCCCGGCGGTTCGCCGAACGGCACGCCGACCGGACCCGTGGTCTATTCCGGCACGCTGATCCGCGAGTGAGGCGGACGGCCCGGCGGCCTGGGATGTCTTGACGCCGAGACGTCCTGACCTTCGAACGAAGAACGCCCCGGACCGCGAGGTCCGGGGCGTTCTTCGTATCGTGCCGCGGTCCGGCGTCTGGGCCGGACCGCGGCCGCGCCATCAGGGCTGCAGCACGCCGTTGATGACGTGGATGACGCCGTTCGACTGCATCACGTTGGCGATGGTCACGGTGGCGGTGTTGCCCTTGGCGTCGGTCACGTAGACCTTCTTGCCCTTGGAGGTGACCACCAGGGGCTCGCCCTCGACGGTCTTGAGCTGGGCCTCGCCGCCGCCCTTCTTGACCTCGGCCATCAGCTCCTTGGCGGTGTAGACGCCGGAGACCACGTGATAGGTCAGGATCTTGGTGAGGGTGGCCTTGTTCTCGGGCTTCACCAGCGTCTCGACCGTGCCGGCCGGGAGCCGGGCGAAGGCGGCGTTGGTCGGCGCGAACACGGTGAACGGGCCCGGGCCCGACAGGGTGTCGACGAGGCCGGCGGCCTTCACGGCGGCGACCAGCGTGGTGTGGTCCTTGGAGTTGACCGCGTTCTCGACGATCGTCTTGTTGGCGTACATCGGCGCGCCGCCGACCATCGGGTTCTTGGCGAAGGCGGCGACGGGCGCGGCGCCGAGGGCGAGCGCGAGCGCGAAGGTGGCGAGGCGGGAAGCGTGATGCGACGTCATGGCGTGTCCTGACCGTTCGTAGGACCCCGGCGACCGGGGGTTACGGGCGCTCTTACGGGACGTCGCGCGGAAAGGTTTCGGCGCGGGCGCGTTTCCGGCGCCGCCAAGCGTCCGAAAACGAAAGACCGCCCGATCCTCGTGGATCGGACGGTCTTTCGCTTCAGGCCCGATCCGTCGCGGATCGGGCCGTCGGGTCGTGCGGCTCTCAGTACTTGCGGACGAGGGGGGTCGGCGCGGGGGCCGGGGCTGCGACCGAGTAGAGCGGCGCGATCAGGCGGATGAAGCCGTCGGTGGAGTAGTTGTCGCGGGTGCGGCCGTCGAAGGTGGCGTAGGTGGCCGAGGTGACGACGTCGCGGGCGACCATCAGCTGGGCGGTGAAGACGCCGAAGTCGTAGCCGATGAGGCCGCCGAGGGCGAAGCGGCCGCCGCGGCCGACGATGGCCGAGTTGCGGCCGACGTTGACGGTGCCGTAGCCGACGGCGCCGATCTCGAACTTGCCGAACTTCTTCGTGGCGGTGAGGTCGAGGTTGAGGGCGTCGGAGATCACCTGCGGGCCGAGGAAGGCGCCGACGCGACCGTCGAAGCGGCCGGGCGAGTCGTAGAAGTTGCCGGTGAGGTTGGCGGTGAGGTTGTAGCCGTCTCCGGTGTAGCTGACGGCGAGGCCGGCGCGGTAGGTGTTGGAGGCGAGCTGCGGCAGGACGGGGGTGACGCCACCGAGCGAACCGCGGTCGCCGTTGAGGTCGTTCAGGTAGGCGCCGCCCAGCACGCTGACGCCGACGTTGCCGCCGAGGTCGAACGCCCAGATGCCGCCGACGAAGGTGCCGACGTTGATCGAGATGTCTTGGTTGGGGACGCCCGCCCGGTTGCGGGTGAAGGCGAACACGGTCGGGGGGGCGACGAGCAGCTCGACGCGGCCGCCGAACGGCACCAGCGGGGTCGACCAGACCAGGACCGGGATGTTGATCGCGGTGTCGGCGCCGAAGGTGGCGTCGGGCCGGCGGTAGATGAAGGTGTTGATCGCGTAGACGCCCTCGGGCAGCGGCGCGCCGGTGGCCAGGCCGACCTGCTCGCCGGGGATCGTGGTGGTCTGGGCGAAGGCTTCCGTCGCGGTCACGCCGACCGAAAGCATCACCGCTGCTGCGGCAAGCCAGTTCTTGATCATTTTCTCGTTCCTTCCCAAGGATTTCCGCGCTTCGTCCCGCCGCCTCTGCACTACCTTGCCGGTCTGCCGTCTGCGCGGCTCCCGTGCGAGATGTGCCAAGCGCCCCCTACGAAGCCGGCCCGTGTCTCAACGCTGATAACTATTCTACAGAGCGTCGGCGAAAGACAGTGGAATGCCTCGAATCTGATCAGCGAGAGCCGAACCGTTGCTCAAATGCCGCAATCTTGTCGCGGCGCAACAGTGACCGGAACCCAGCGGACGGGATCGCTATCCGGCAGAATAGCGCATGCCGTTCAGCGCCTTGGCGGAGGAAGCGGAGCGGGAGGATTCGGCAAGGCGGGCGGGACGGTTCGCCCGGGCGCCGACGCGGTCCGAGGCCTTCGACTGCGCCGCGAAGGCCTCGATCGAGCCGCCGGACCGTGCCCGGACGCGTGCGGCCGCCGCGCCGCCCGCCGAATCGTGCGCGGCGCGGCGCGGCCACTCGGCAGATCTTGCCGACCGCTTCCGGCATTCGGCGGGGGCGGCGGCGCGCCCCGTCGCTTACGGCGCGCCTACTCGGCGGCGGGCTGCGCGACCGCCCCGCGGGACGCCGGCGGCTTCCCGGCCGGGCGGCGGGCGAGCACGTCGCGCAGGAAGCGCCCGGTATGGCTCGCCTTCGACGCGGCGATCTGCTCGGGCGTGCCTTCGGCCACCACCACGCCGCCGCCGTCGCCGCCCTCCGGCCCCATGTCGATCACCCAGTCGGCGGTCTTGATGACCTCGAGGTTGTGCTCGATCACCACGACGGTGTTGCCCTGGTCGACGAGCTCGTGGAGCACCTCCATCAGCTTGGCGACGTCGTGGAAGTGCAGGCCGGTGGTCGGCTCGTCGAGGATGTAGAGGGTGCGCCCGGTCGAGCGCTTCGACAGCTCCTTGGAGAGCTTCACCCGCTGCGCCTCGCCGCCCGACAGGGTGGTGGCCTGCTGCCCGACGCTGACGTAGTCGAGCCCGACGCGCTTCAGGGTCTCCATCTTCTCGCGGATCGTCGGCACCGCCTTGAACAGGTCGGCGGCCTCCTCGACGGTCATGTCGAGCACGTCGGCGATGGACTTGGCGCGGTACTTCACCTCCAGCGTCTCGCGGTCGTAGCGCTTGCCCTTGCACACGTCGCAGGTGACGTAGACGTCGGGCAGGAAGTGCATCTCGATCTTGATGACGCCGTCGCCCGAGCACGCCTCGCAGCGGCCGCCGCGCACGTTGAACGAGAACCGCCCCGGCTGGTAGCCGCGGGCCTTGGCCTCGGGCAGGCCGGCGAACCAGTCGCGGATCGGGGTGAAGGCGCCGGTATAGGTCGCCGGGTTCGAGCGCGGGGTGCGCCCGATCGGCGACTGGTCGATGTCGATGACCTTGTCGAGGTGCTCCAGGCCTTCGAGCCGGTCGAACGGCGCCGGGTGCTCCAGCGCGCCGTTCAGGCGCTTGGCCACCGCCTTGTAGAGCGTGTCGATGATCAGCGTGGACTTGCCGCCGCCCGAGACGCCGGTGACGCAGGTGAAGGTGCCGAGCGGAATCTCGATGTCCACGTTCTTCAGGTTGTTGCCGCGGGCGCCGAACACGCCGAGCTTGCCCTTGCGCCCTTTGCGCCGCGCCGTCGGGGTCCGCACGGACTTCTCGCCGGTGAGGTACTTGGCGGTGAGCGATTCGGGATGCGCCAGGACCTCCGCGGGCGTGCCCTGCGCGATGATCCGGCCGCCGTGGATGCCGGCGCCCGGCCCGACGTCGACGACGTAGTCGGCCTGGAGGATCGCGTCCTCGTCGTGCTCGACCACGATCACCGAGTTGCCGAGGTCGCGCAGCCGCTTCAGCGTGCCGAGCAGGCGCTCGTTGTCGCGCTGGTGCAGGCCGATCGAGGGCTCGTCGAGCACGTAGAGCACGCCGGTGAGGCCCGAGCCGATCTGCGAGGCCAGCCGAATGCGCTGGCTCTCGCCGCCCGACAGCGTTCCCGAGCCGCGGGCCAGCGTCAGGTATTCGAGGCCGACGTCGACGAGGAAGGACAGGCGGTCGCGGATCTCCTTCAGGATCCGCACCGCGATCTCGTTCTGCTTGGCGGTGAGCCTGGCCGGCAGCTCCGAGAACCAGCGGTGGGCCTCGCTCACCGAGAGCGCGGTGACCGCGCCGACATCCTCCATCGCGACCTTGACGGCCAGCGCCTCGACCTTCAGCCGCTTGCCGCCGCAGGCGGCGCAGGGGGTCTCGCTCATGAAGCGCGAGATCTCGTCGCGGGCGGCGTCGCTCTCGGTCTCCTTGTAGCGGCGCTCCAGGTTCGGGATCACGCCCTCGAACGGCTTGTTGACGGCGTACTTGCGCATGCCGTCGTCGTAGTCGAAGCGGATCGTCTGCTTGCCCGAGCCGTAGAGGATGATCGCGCGGGCCGCCTCGGGAAGCCGCGACCAGGCCGTGTCGGTCTTGAAGCCGTAATGCCGGGCCAGCGCGTCGAGCGTCTGCCCGTAATAGGGCGAGGTGGACTTGGCCCAGGGGCCGATGGCGCCGCGCTTGAGGGTGAGCGCCTCGTCGGAGATCACCAGCTCGGCGTCGATCCGCATCTCGTGGCCGATGCCGCCGCAGGTCGGGCAGGCGCCGAACGGGTTGTTGAAGGAGAACAGCCTCGGCTCGATCTCGGCGATGGTGAAGCCCGAGACCGGGCAGGCGAAGCGCGACGAAAGCGTGATCTTCTCTCTGCTCTCGCCCTCGGGCACGTCGGCGAACTCGATGTCGGCGATGCCGTCGGCGAGCTCGAGCGCGGTCTCGAAGGAATCGGCGAGCCGGGCGGCGATGTCGGCCCGCACCACGATCCGGTCGACCACCACGTCGATGTCGTGCTTGAGCTTCTTGTCGAGCTTCGGCACGTCGTCGATCGGGTAGTACTCCCCGTCGATCCGCAGGCGCTGGAAGCCCTTCTTCTGGAACTCGGCGATCTCCTTGCGGTACTCGCCCTTGCGGCCGCGGACGACGGGCGCGAGCAGGTAGAGCCGGCTCTTCTCGGGCAGCGCCAGGACGCGGTCGACCATCTGCTGGACCGTCTGGCTCTCGATCGGCAGGCCGGTGGCGGGCGAGTACGGAATGCCGACGCGCGCCCAGAGCAGGCGCATGTAGTCGTAGATCTCGGTGACGGTCCCCACGGTGGAGCGCGGGTTCTTCGAGGTGGTCTTCTGCTCGATCGAGATCGCCGGCGAGAGCCCGTCGATCTGGTCGACGTCGGGCTTGGACATCATCTCCAGGAACTGGCGCGCATAGGCCGAGAGCGACTCGACGTAGCGGCGCTGCCCCTCGGCGTAGATCGTGTCGAAGGCGAGCGACGACTTGCCCGAGCCCGAGAGCCCGGTGAACACCACGAGCTTGTCGCGCGGGATCGTCAGGTCGACGTTCTTGAGGTTGTGCTCGCGCGCGCCGCGCACCGAGATCACCCGCCGGTCGCGCTCGGCCGGCGTCTCGCGGTCGAACAGGCGCTCGAGCTTCGCGTCGATGCCGGCCTCGGCCTCGACGGCCGGGTTCGCCTTCGCGGGCTTCCCGGCCGCCGGCGCCTTGGTTGCGGGGGGCTTCGCTGCGGAAGTCGTCGCTGCGGAAGTCTTCGCTGCGGAAGTCTTGCCGGCAGGCGTCTTCCCGGCGGAGTTCTTCCCGGCGGGCGTCTTGGCGGCGACGGCTTTGGCCATGGCGGGGGCGGTCTTTCGAGGCGTCGACGCGGGCGGGATCCGGCGATCGCGAATGCGACCGCCGCGCCGGGTCATGTCGTCCGTCCGAAGCCTTCGGCAAGGTGCGGCGGGCGGGACGCAGGCCCGGCATGCTTGCGCGTCTGCTAGAACGAAACGCGTACGCGGGCAACTCGCCAGCCGTTCCGGGCCGCCGCCGCGCACGCCACGCCCGCCTGGGCCCGGCGCCGAGGCGTGGCCGCTTCCCGGCTTACTGCATCGCCTTCGTCATCGCCTCGGAGGAGGAGGCCTTCGGGTTGGCCTTGCAGTAGGCGCGCATCTTGGCGTCGAGCGCGGAGGCCTGGGGGTCGGCGGCGATCATCGCCTTGTCGGCGGGGCTGAGCGAGGCCTGCGCCTGCGCGTCGGCCTTGAGATAGTCGGCGCAGCTCATGTCGCCGGTCTGGGCTTGGGCGGCGGCGAGGCCGGCGATCAGCAGGCTCGCTGCGAGGAGGGTACGGGTCATGATCGCCTCGGAGTTGGACGGACCCGGAACCGTCGCGCGGTCGCGAGCGACTCCTCCGTAGGACGACACCGCACCCGGCGTCCGTCGCCGACCTTGCCCAGGCGTCCGGAAAGCATGACGGCCCGTCCCAAACCGGCCTGCCGGACTGAGGAAGCCTGCGGTTGTATCGATTGGTGTGCTGAAATATCGAGCTGATCTTAGATTGCAACCGCCTGTTTACCACCTGCGGCTTTATCATTTGTCAAAGCCTTGTGCGAATGAAGGATTGGCAAGCGGATGACGACCGGTGTTCTGATGTCCTTGCGCGGCCGCATCGTGGCGGTCGCGCTGGCACCTTGCCTCGCCTTCGCCGCGGTGGCCGGGGTCGCGATCGCGGACCGGATGGCGCAGCGCGCCGAAGTGGTCCAGGTCGAGGACCTGGTCGGCCTCGCCTCGCGGATCAGCGCCTTCGTCCACGAGGGCCAGCGCGAGCGCGGCGGCTCCAGCCTGTTCCTCGCCTCGAAGGGCACGCAGTTCAAGGCCGAGCTCGTCGCCCAGCGCGCGCGCACCGACGCCGCCCGCCAGGGCCTGGCCGCCGCCGTCACCGCCGGCGCGGCGGCCTACGGCCCCGCCTTCACCGCCCGGGCCGCCGCCTTCGCGCAGGCGCTCGAAGGCCTCGACGCGCAGCGCGGCGGCGTCGACGCCCTGCGGCCGACGGCGCCCCAGGCGGCCGCGGCCTACACCGTCGTGATCGGGGAAGGCCTCGGGCTGGTCCGCGCGATGTCGGGCGTGATCGGCCATGTCGGGATCGCCAACCACGCCGCGTCCTACGCCGCCTTCCTGACGATGAAGGAGTATGCCGGCCAGGAGCGCGCCGCGGCCTCCGCCGCCTTCGCCTCCGGCAGCCTCGACCTCGCCGGGACCCGCCGCCTCGCGACGCTCCTGGCCGACCAGGCCACCTACGAGACCCTGTTCCGCTCGCGGGCGGAGCCAGCCCAAGGCGCCCTGCTCGACGCCAGCGAGGCCTCCGCCCCGGCGCAGGAGGTGGCGCGCCTGCGCAAGGCCGCCCTCGACACCATGCCCGGCGAGCCGCTGGCCTTCCGCGACGCCCCGCTCTGGTTCCGCCTCGCGACCCAGCGCATCGACGGCCTCAAGGCGGTCGAGGACCGCCTCACCGCCGACCTCACCGCGGAGGCCGGCGGCGTCCGCGCGCTCGCCGAGCGGGCGCTGGCGATCTGGTCGGGGGCGGCGCTCGCGATCTTCCTGCTGTCGGGCGCCCTCGCCTTCGCCCTCGGCACCGCGGTGGCCCGGCCGCTGACCCGGATGTCGCGGGCGCTCACCGCCATCGGCCGCGGCGACGACGCCGTGGAGATCCCGCAGGGCGGCCCGAACGAGGTCCGCGCCATCGCGGCCGCCGCCGTCGAATTCCGCGAGAACGTCGCCGAGCGCCGCCGCAGCCGCGCGGTCCAGGAGCGGATGTCGGCCGACGCCGAGGCGGCCCGCCGCGCCGCCGCACTGGAGCTTGCCGACGGCTTCGAGGACCGGGTCGGCGGCATCGTCGAGGCGGTCTCGGCGGCCGCGACCCAGCTCGAGGCGGCGGCGCAGGGCATGTCCCGGGCGGCCGAGGACGCCTCGTCGCTGAGCCGGCAGGTCGCCCACGCCTCGCACGAGGCGGCGCTGTCGGCCGACACCGTGGCGGCGGCGACCGAGGAGCTCTCGGCGTCGGTCGCCGAGATCGGCACCCAGGTCACCGCGTCGGCCGACCTCGCGGCGGCGGCCGAGCGCGACGCCGAGGGCATGGCCGGCGAGGTCCGGCGCCTCGCCGCCGCGGCCGGCAGCATCGCGCAGATCGTCGGGCTGATCTCGCAGATCGCCGACCAGACCAACCTGCTCGCCCTCAACGCCACCATCGAGGCGGCCCGCGCGGGCGAGGCCGGACGCGGCTTCGCGGTGGTGGCCCAGGAGGTGAAGTCGCTGGCCGGCCAGACCGCCCGGGCGACCGAGGAGATCACGACCAAGGTCGTCGAGATCAGCGCCTCCACCGACGCCTCGGTCCAGGCGATCACCGGGATCACCGACGTGATCCGCCGGCTGGCGCGGATCGGCGGCGACATCGCCGCCGCCGTCGAGGAGCAGGGCGCGGCGACCGGCGAGATCGCCCGCACCACCGCCCAGACCTCGGCCGGCACCCGCGCGGTCTCGGAGCATATCGGCGGCGTCAGCGAGGCGGCCGGCACCGCCAGCTCCGGCTCCGCCCAGGTGCTCGCGGCGGCGAGCGCCCTGTCGAGCCAGGCGGGCGACCTGCGCGGCGCCGTCGATCACTTCCTGGCCGGCGTGCGGGCGGCCTGAGGCCCGCCCGGCCCTGCTCGGAGCCGCCAAAGGAAAAGCCCGCCCCCTCGTCGAAGGGGGCGGGCTTTCTTCGTTTCGGGAGCCCGCGTCGGCGGCTACGGAACGTGGATCACCATCGCGGTGAAGGGATGCACGTAGGCCTGGAGCATCACCAGGCCGCCGACGAGGCAGGCCAGCGCGATCGAGTGCCAGAACACGAAGCGCAGGATCTTGCCCTCCTGGCCGAAATAGCCGGTGGCGGTGGAGGCGACGACGATCGACTGGGCGTCGATCATCTTGCCCATCACGCCGCCCGACGAGTTCGCCGAGGCCATGAGCACGCCCGAGAGCCCCAGCTGCTCCGAGGTGATCTTCTGGAGCCCGCCGAAGAGGACGTTCGACGCCGTGTCCGAGCCGGTCAGCGCGACGCCGAGCCAGCCGAGCAGGGTGCCGAAGAACGGGTAGAGGATGCCGGTTCCGGCGAAGGCTAGGCCGAGCGTCGCGTCGACGCCGGCGTAGCGGGTGAGCACGCCGAGCGCGAGCATCGCCGCGATGGTGACGAGCGAGTAGCGCAGCACCCAGATCGTCTCGACGTAGGCGGTGACGAGGCGCAGGGGCGAGAACCGCATGATCGCGCCGGAGATCAACGCCGCGATCAGCACGCCGGTGCCGGTGTAGGACATGTAGGTGAACAGGAAGACGGCGCCCTCCGGGTGGGCCTTGGCCACCACCGGCGGCACCTTCATGATCACGTTGTGCAGGCCCGGCACCTCGTACTTCCAGGTGAAGATCGGGTTCACGATGGCCTTGAACCAGCCGGTGCCCCAGATCGCCACGACCACCGACAGGATGACCCACGGCAGCCAGGCGAGCGCGATCTCCGACGACGAGGCGGTGCGGCCGGTGGAGACCGGCGCGCGCGGCAGGTCGGACGGGACGCCGGCGCCCAGCGCCACGGGCCGGGGCTCGCCGTAGCCGATCGACGGGTCGTTGCCGCGGAGCGCCGGCGAGGTCCAGATCGCGGCCGGCTTCCAGACCTTCAGGAACAGCACCAGCGCGCCCATCGCCGCGATCGAGGCGCCGATGTCGACGATCCACGGGTTGACGTAGTTCGAGATGCCGAACTGGGCCGCCGCGAAGGCGCCGCCGCAGATCAGGATCGCCGGCCAGACCTGGATCATGCCGCGGAAGCCCGCGAACACCCAGATCAGCCAGAACGGCACGATCAGCGAGAACACCGGCAGCTGGCGGCCGATCATCGCGCCGAGCACGTAGGGGTCGTAGCCCGTCACCGAGGCCAGGCCCTGGATCGGGGCGCCGAGCGCGCCGAAGGCCACCGGCGCGGTGTTGGCGATGAGCGAGAGGCCGGATGCGGCCAGCGGCGAGAAGCCGAGCCCGATCAGGATCGCGCCGGTGACCGCCACCGGCGTGCCGAACCCGCCCGCGCCCTCGAAGAAGGCGCCGAAGGCGAAGGCGACGAGCAGCAGCTGCAGCCGCCGGTCGCTGGTGATGCCGGCCACCGATTGCTGGAGGGTCGCGAACCACCCCTTCTCCACCGTCAGCCGGTAGAGGAAGATGACGTTGAGGATGATCCAGCCGATCGGGAAGAAGCCGGTCACCATCCCGAGCAGGGAGGCGCGGGTCGCGAGGCCCACCGGCATGCCGAAGGCGACGACGGCGATGGCGAAGGCCAGGATCAGGGCGAGGACGGCGGCGACGTGGGCCTTGACCCGGCCGCTGGCGATCATGGCGAGCAGCGCGATCACCGGCACGGAGGCGGCGAGCGTCGACAGCCACGGGTTGCCGAACGGATCGTAGACCTGATTCCAGGTTTGGACGGGTTCCACGGGCGTAGTCCTCCGATGGCCCGGGTTGATCCGCGGGCCGTTGGAGGCGGTGCTAGCAGAGCGGCGAATCCGGCTCAACGCCGAGAGATAATGTATTCAGAAGGTGTTGCGCGCCGGTTGCTCGTTCAGCGGGACCCTGTCGCCCGGGCGGCGGGACCCGGCCGCGCGCGGATGCGCGGCCGGTCCGTCCTCAGACCAGCATCCCCATCGGGCTCTCGATCAGGCCCTTGAAGGCGGCGACCAGCTCGGCCCCGAGCGCCCCGTCGAGCACGCGGTGGTCGCAGGAGAGCGTCGCGGTCATCACCTGGGCGACGGCGGGGGCGCCGTCCTTGACCACGATCCGCTTCTCGCCGGCGCCGACCGCCAGGATCGAGGATTGCGGCGGGTTGATCACCGCGGTGAAGTGCTTGATCCCGAACATGCCGAGGTTCGACACCGAGGTGACGCCGCCCTGGTACTCCTCCGGCTTCAGCTTCTTGGCGCGGGCGCGAGCGGCGAAGTCCTTCATCTCGTTGGAGATGGTGGACAGCGTCTTCTCGTCGGCCCGGCGGATGACGGGCGTGAACAACCCGCCGTCGATCGCCACCGCGACGCCGACCTCGGCGTGCTTGAAGCGCAGCACCCGGTCCTCGGCCCAGACCGCGTTGGCCATCGGCACCCGGGTCAGGGCGAGGCCCATCGCCTTGATGACGAAGTCGTTGACCGAGAGCTTGAACAGCGGCTTGCCGTCCTTGTCCTTGGCCGCGCTCTTGTTGAGCTGCTCGCGCAGCGCCATCAGCGCGTCGATCTCGCAATCGACGGTCAGGTAGAAGTGCGGCGCCACCTGCATCGCCTCGGTGAGGCGCTTGGCGATGGTCTTGCGCATGCCGTCGAGGGGCACTTCCTCGTAGCTGTCCTTGGCGTAGAAGCCGCGGACCTGGTCGGTGGTGAGGCCGGCGGCCCTGGTCGCGGGCGCCGTGGCGGGCGCAGCCTTCGGCGCTGCGGCCTCCGGCGCCTTCGCGGCCGCTTGCGGGGCCGCCGTGGGGGCCACCTTGCCGGTGCCGGCCGCCTTGGCTGCGCGCACGTCGCGCTCGATCACCCGGCCGCGCGGGCCCGAGCCCTGGACGGCGGAGAGGTCGATCCCCTCCTGCTTGGCGATGCGGCGGGCCAGCGGCGAGGCGAAGACGCGCTCGCCCGAGCCGCCCTGCGGGGCGGCGTCCGCCTTGGCGGCGGGCTGGGCCCCGTCCGGGGCCTCGTTCACCCGCGCGTAGGACATGTGCCCGCCGCCGGGCGTGGCGTTCTCGTTCGCCGACGACGCGTCGGCCTTGGGCGCCTCCGCGGGGGCGGCGGCAGGGGCCGAGCCGCCCGCCTGGACCCCGGCCGGATCCTCGCCGTCGATGGCGATCACCGCGATCAGGTCGTTGACCGGCACGTCCGCGGTGCCCTCGGGCACGACGATACGCGCGAGCACGCCCTCGTCGATCGCCTCGACCTCCATGGTCGCCTTGTCGGTCTCGATCTCGGCGAGCACGTCGCCCGACTTGATCGCGTCGCCCTCCTTCTTGAGCCACTTGGCGAGGTTGCCCTTCTCCATCGTCGGCGAGAGGGCGGGCATCAGGACGTTGACGGGCATGGCTTCAGGTCTCGTCCGTGGGCAGGGAGGGAGCGTCGGGTTCGGCGCGGGGATCGGCGAAAGGGTCGGCCGAGGGGTCGGCGAAGGGAAACAGGTCGTCGAGCGGGAACGGAACCGCGTCGAAGGGCGGCAGGGCCACGGTCTCGCCGCGCGCCACCGTGCCGAGCAGCAGCCACTGGGAGCCGGCGAGCGCGAAGGCTTCGAGCACCCCGTCGGCGGGATCGAGCAGCCACAGGTGCCCGACGCCGGCCTCCGCGTAGATGCGGCGCTTCGGGCCGCGATCGAGCCGCGCAGTGGCCGGCGACAGGATCTCGCAGACCCAGTCCGGCACGGTCTCGACGAAGGCGGTTTTGGGCTCGGCCGGCAGCCGCTCGCGGCGCCAGCCGGCGAGGTCGGGGACCACCACCTGCACGCCGAGGTGGAGTTCGGGCTCGACCATGAAGATCCAGCCGCCCGGCCCGCCGCGCCCGCGGCCGAAGGGTGCGTTCAGCTCCGTGGCCAGGCCCACCGCCGCCATCGCATGGCGCGGCCGCGGCCGCGGATGCGTCTCCAGCGACCCGTCGACGATCTCGGCCACGCGATCGGCCGGAACGGCCTCCAGGTCGGCATAGGTGGCGACACGCAGTGCGGGCTCGGCCATGCGCTCGGGCCCCGCTAGTTCAGGCCGCCGGGATCGAGGCCCTCGGCCTCCCACCCCCCGCGGATGCGGTCGAACGCCTCCTCTTCCGACATGTCGGTTTCCAGGGCGTAGGCGCGGGCCGCCTGCCGGGCGAGGTCGACCATCAGGCGGCCCCAGGTGGCGGGGTCGTCGAAGGACCGGCGCAGCGCCACGCTGACGGCCCCGTCGACCACGGCCGCGCGCAGCACCTCGATGCCGCCCTGTTCCAGGGCGTCGGGCGGGATCTCGAGGGCTTGGAAGGATTCACTCATACCACGTCATGACCCGTCGATCGGCCCGGTTCCGCCCTCAGGCGCGAAGGCGGATCGCATTCACCGGTAGCAGACGGCCTTGGCCGCCTCGACGACCTCGGCGACGTTGGGCAGCGCCAGCTTCTCGAGGTTGGCCGCGTAGGGCATCGGCACGTCCTTGCCGGTGACGCGCAGCACCGGCGCGTCGAGGTAGTCGAACGCGTCGACCATCAGGCGGGCCGAGATCTCGGCGCCGATGCCGCTCTGCGGGAAGCCCTCCTCCACCGTGACGCAGCGGCCGGTCTTCTTCACCGATTCGAGAACCGTCTCGGTGTCCATCGGGCGGATCGTGCGCAGGTCGATCACCTCGGCCTCGATGCCCTGGTCGGCCAGGATCTGCGCCGCCTTGAGGGCGTAGGTCATGCCGATGGCGAACGAGACGATGGTCACGTCGGTGCCGGCGCGATGGATGCGGGCCTTGCCGATCGGCAGCACGAAGTCGTCGAGCTTCGGCACCGGGAAGGTCTGGCCGTACAGGATCTCGTTCTCGAGGAAGATCACCGGGTTCGGGTCGCGGATCGCGGCCTTGAGCAGGCCCTTGGCGTCGGAGGCGGTGTAGGGCGCGATCACCTTCAGGCCGGGCACGTTCGAGTACCACGCCGAATAGTCGTGGCTGTGCTGGGCGCCGACGCGGGCTGCCGCGCCGTTGGGGCCGCGGAACACGATCGGGCAGCCGAGCTGGCCGCCGGACATGTAGAGGGTCTTGGCCGCCGAGTTGATGATGTGGTCGATCGCCTGCATGGCGAAGTTGAAGGTCATGAACTCGACGATCGGCTTCAGGCCGGACAAGGCCGCGCCGACGCCGATGCCGGCGAAGCCGTGCTCGGTGATCGGGGTGTCGACCACGCGCCGCGCGCCGAATTCCTGCAGCAGGTTCTGCGTGACCTTGTAGGCGCCCTGGTACTCGGCGACCTCCTCGCCCATGACGAAGACGTCCTCGTCCCGGCGCATCTCCTCGGCCATGGCGTCGCGAAGCGCCTCGCGCACGGTCATAGTCACCATCTCGGTGCCGGCCGGGAACTCCTCCATCACCGGCGCGGCGGCCTTGTTGGTGATCACGGCGGGCGCGGCCGGCGCACGGGGCGCGTCGTCGCCGGTCTTGGCGGTGGGCGCCGGCGCCGGGGCGAGCCCTTCCGCCTGCATGTCCGGCGTCGGGGCGGGATGGCCCTCGGCCGGACCCTTCGGCTTTCCGCCGCCGCCCCCGGAGGCCGCGGCCGCCGCGACGTCCTCGCCCTCGCCGGCGATGATCGCGATCGGGGTGTTGACGGCGACGCCCTCGGTGCCCTCGGCGACCAGGATCTTGGCGAGCGTGCCCTCGTCGATCGCCTCGACCTCCATGGTCGCCTTGTCGGTCTCGATCTCGGCGAGCACGTCGCCCGACTTGATCGCGTCGCCCTCCTTCTTGAGCCATTTGGAGAGCTTGCCCTCCTCCATGGTCGGAGACAGGGCGGGCATCAGGATGTCGGTCGCCATGAAGGGTCTCTGATCGGTGAGGCGGGCGGGGCGGCCTTGAAGGGGGCGTCGGAGAGGCGGCGCGCCCTCAGGCGCGCGCGTCCAGCAGGATGTCGGTCCACAGCTCGGACGGATCCGGCTCGGGATCGTGGGTCGCGAACTCGGCGGCGTCGGCGACGGTCTCGCGGACCTTGGCGTCGGTGGCCTTCAGCTCGGCCTCGGCGACCCCGTGCAGCTCGATCAGGCGCTTGCGCACCATCTCGATCGGGTCGTGCTCGTCGCGCATCTTCGAGACCTCGTCCTTCGTCCGGTACTTGGCCGGATCGGACATCGAGTGGCCGCGATAGCGGTAGGTCTGCATCTCGAGGATGTAGGGGCCCGCGCCGGTGCGGGCGTGCTCGATCGCGCGCTGCGCCGCCTCGCGCACGGTCCGCACGTCCATGCCGTCGACCTGCTCGCCGGGGATGCCGAAGGAGATGCCGCGCCGCGAGAAGTCCGTCTGCGCCGAGGCGCGGGCGACCGAGGTGCCCATGGCGTAGCGGTTGTTCTCGATCACGTAGACCACGGGCAGCTTCCACAGCTGCGCCATGTTGAAGCTCTCGTAGACCTGGCCCTGGTTGGCCGCGCCGTCGCCCATGTAGGTCAGGCTGACCTTGCCGTTCTTGCGGTAGGCGTCGGCGAAGCCGAGGCCCGTGCCGAGGGAGACCTGCGCGCCGACGATGCCGTGCCCGCCGAAGAACTGCTTCTCGCGGCTGAACATGTGCATCGAGCCGCCCTTGCCGCGGCTGTAGCCGCCGCGGCGGCCGGTGAGCTCGGCCATCACGCCCTTCGGGTCCATGCCGCAGGCGAGCATGTGGCCGTGGTCGCGGTAGCCGGTGATCACCTGGTCGCCGTCGACCGAGGCCATCTGCATGCCGATGACGACCGCTTCCTGGCCGATGTAGAGGTGGCAGAAGCCGCCGATCAGGCCCATGCCGTAGAGCTGCCCCGCCTTCTCCTCGAAGCGGCGGATCAGCAGCATCTGGTGGTAGGCGTGGAGGTCTTCCTCGCGGGTGAATTGCGGCGCGTTGGGAGCGGGCTGGTGCTCGGCCGCCACGGCTTCCGGCGCCTCCGCGGCAGGGTTGGGGTGCCCCGCATCTTTCGCGGCATCCATCGGCGTGCTCCCGTGCTGGCGTCTCTTCCCTGTCGGTTTAGGACACGCGCCCCGGGAATGCGAGGGCCTACGCTCTGACAGGTTCCGGCCGTTGTCAGGCGCTTCGGAGCTTCGCGGGAAGGGCCGTTCGGGCGTCGAAGCGCCGTTCAGGGATCGATGACGACCACGTCGTTGGCGTGGACCCGGCCGAGGACGACGCGGGCGCGCTCCTCCAGCAGGTCGCGGTCGATCTGCTCGCTGCGCAGCAGCGCGACGCGGTGCTCCCAGGTCGCCCGCTCGGCCTTGGCGGCCGCGAGGTCCCGGGTCAGCCCGTAGGCCTGGATCTTGAGGGCGCGCTTGGCCTCCAGGCCGCGGTTGCCGTTCTCGGCCTGATACACGAAGTAGCCGACCACCAGCCCGGACAGGGTCCAGAGGCTGAGGGGCAACACGACCATTCTGACGCGGCGACGGACGACCATGCCGCGACCATCGGCGGCGAGGGTTAACAAAGCCTTTGCCGCGCCGCCCGATCGCGCGCTCGGCGGTGGACGGTGGCACACCTGCGGGTTGAACCGACCTCCGGAGTGCGGGAAGATCGGAACAAAGGTCGAACATCGATCCGCCTGCGATCGCGCTGCGGACGGATCGCTCAAACGGGACAGCGCAGTGACCGCCCCGGTGCGAAAAGTCATCCACGTCGACATGGACGCGTTCTACGCCTCCGTCGAGCAGCGCGACGACCCCGCCCTGCGCGGCCGGCCGGTGGCGGTCGGCGGCTCGCGCGAGCGCGGCGTGGTCGCGGCGGCGAGCTACGAGGCGCGGGTCTTCGGGGTGCGCTCGGCGATGCCCTCGGTGACCGCGCGCCGGCTCTGCCCGGACCTGGTGTTCGTGCGCCCGCGCTTCGAGGTCTACCGCGGCATCTCCGAGGAGATCCGCACGGTGTTCTCCGAGCACACGCCGGTGATCGAGCCGCTCTCCCTCGACGAGGCCTACCTCGACGTCACCGAGAACCTGCAGGGGCTGCCGACCGCCACCCTGGTCGCCCGCGCGATCCGTGCCGCGATCCGCGAACGCACCGGGCTCGTGGCCTCGGCCGGCGTCTCGTACAACAAGTTCCTGGCCAAGGTGGCCTCCGACTACCGCAAGCCCGACGCGCTGTTCGTGATCACCCCGGAGATGGGGCCGGCCTTCGTCGAGGATCTGGCCATCGGCCGCTTCCACGGCATCGGCCCGGTCACGGAGACGAAGATGCGCCGGCTGGGCATCCACACCGGCCGCGACCTCAAGGCCCGCTCGCTGGAGGAGCTGACCGCCATCCTCGGCAGCGCGGCGCCCTACTACCACGGGGTGGCGCGCGGCATCGACGAGCGCCCGGTGCGGGCGCACCGCATCCGCAAGTCGATCGGCGCCGAGAACACCTTCTCCGACGACAGCGCCGACCTCGACGTCCTCGCGGAGCGCCTCGCGCCGATCCTCGACAAGGTCGCGGGCGCCTGCGCCGCCAAGGGCCTGCGCGGCCGGACCGTGACGCTCAAGGTGAAGTTTTCGGACTTCGCGCAGGTGACCCGGGCGCGCTCGCTGGCCTCGCCCGTCGGCGACCGGGCGAGCCTGGAGGCGATCAGCCTCGGCCTGCTGCGCGACCTCTACCCGCTCCGGCGCAGCGTGCGGCTGCTCGGCGTCGCGCTCTCGGCCCTCGACCACGGCGAATCCCCGGAGCCGCTGCAGCTCGGCCTGGCGATCTGACGGCCCCCGCCGAGCCGCCGGGGGCGCAGTCATCGGGTCGCGGTCATCGGGTCGCGGGTCCTTCGCCGGCGCCCCGCCCTACCTGGGTGGAGAACGACAGCGAATGCAGGCAGCCATGACCGACGACCCCCGCGAAGCCGGAGCACTGCCCCCCTTCCCCGGCGACCAGCAGCAGGCGCGGCCGGGATTGTCTTCGCGGATGACCCCCGCCCCCGACCACGGCGAGCACAGCTACGTCGGCAAGGGCCTGCTGACCGATCGCGTCGCCCTGATCACCGGGGGCGATTCCGGGATCGGCCGGGCGGTGGCGATCGCCTACGCCCGCGAGGGCGCCGACGTGGCGATCTCGTACCTGCCCGTCGAGCAGACGGACGCCGAGGAGACGAAGGCCTGGGTCGAGCGGGCCGGCCGCCGCGCCCTGCTGCTGCCGGGAGACCTGCGCGAGGAGGCCCATTGCCGCGACCTCGTCGCGCGCACGGTCGCCGAATTCGGGCGCCTCGACATCCTGGTCAACAACGCCGCCGCGCAGACCGTCAACGACGGGCTCGACGACGTGACGGCGAAGGACCTCGAAGGCTCGTTCCGCGCCAATGTCTTCGCCATGTACTACCTGTGCCAGGCGGCGGTGCCGCACATGAAGCCCGGCTCGGCGATCGTGAACTCCACGAGCCAGCAGGCCAAGGTCGCCGACAAGACCATGCTGATCTACGCCGCCACCAAGGGGGCGATCGCCAGCCTGACGATCGGGCTGTCGAACCTGCTGGCGCCCAAGGGCATCCGGGTGAACTGCGTCGCGCCCGGCCCGGTCTGGACGCCGATCCAGCCGATCGTGAAGAGCCCGGAGCAGATCGCGTCGCTGGGGTCCGAGACGCCGCTCGGCCGCGCCGGCCAGCCGGCCGAGCTGGCCCCGGCCTACGTGCTGCTGGCGTCGCGCGAGGGCAGCTACATGTCCGGCGCGCTCGTGCCCGTCACCGGCGGCACGCCGATGTACTAAGCCGCGACCCCGCCGACCGGAACGGTCCGCGGCGCCTGCGATTGACGGCGGAACCCCCCAAGGGGCCGAACTGAGGGGCCGAACCGCCCTGCCACAGGAGCCGGAACCATGTCGAAGACCATCGCCGCCACGTTCGAGACCCGCCGCGACGCCGAGATGGCGGTCGAGCACCTCGTCCAGGAGCACAAGATCGACCGCAAGGCCGTGACCATCGCGCCGGTCTCGGACGAGAACAGCGCCGGCACCGAGACCGCCGGCGCCGACGTCGAGGACGGCCGCGTCGCGAAGACCCACACCGACGGCGAGCCCAAGCTCACCGGCCGCCTCAAGGTCTCGGCCGACGTCGATTCGTCCCTCGCCGACAAGGTCGAGAGCTCGTTTGCGACCTACGGCGGCAAGGCCGCCTGAGCCGGCACGCCGCACGACGCCGTCCCGCGATCCAACGGGCGACCGCTTTCCCCGGAAAGGCGCGGATTCCCCTCTCCCCGCGGGCGGGGAGAGGCCCGCACGGACCTCGTCGTCCGTGCGGGAAGCGAAGGCGAAGCCGAAGCGGCGGTGAGGGGGAGCTTCCAGACGAGCCTCGTCCGTTCGAGCCGCCTCGCTTCGTCGACGACGAGGTCGGCAAAGCCCTCTCCCCGCAGGCGGGGCGAGGGGATGCGCGCCGACCGTTCAGCCGGAAGCGGAGACCGCGTGGGCACGACGGCTCGCCGCACCCCTGCCCCGGCTGGGCCGCTCAGGCGGCCCAGACCTGGCGGTACAGCGTCGCGATGGCCTCGATCTCCGGCACGACCGGGTTGTTGCCCGGCGAGCCCGAGGCCAGCGCCTGCGCCGCCATAGTCGGGATCAGCCCGTTCCACCTTGCCTCGTCGATGCCGTAATCGCCCGGGGTCGGCACCTGCAGGTCGTCGTTGAGGTTCTGCAGCTCGGCGATCAGGCGCGAGACCGCGCGCGCATCGTCGTCGGTCTCGCGCGCCACGCCCATCGCCCGGGCGCAGGCGGCGTAGCGGCCGGGCGAGCCGGGCGCCGAGAACGCGGTGACGGCCGGCAGCAGCATCGCGTTCGAGAGCCCGTGCGGCACGTGGAAATGCGCGCCGATCGGCCGGCTCATCCCGTGCACGAGGGCCACCGAGCTGTTCGAGAACGCGATCCCCGCCTGGGTCGCGCCGAACATCATCGCCTCGCGCGCACCGCGGTCGCCTGGATCGGTCCAGACCCGACGCAGGTTCGGTGCGATCGCCCGCATCGCGGCGAGTGCGAACCCGTCCGAGAACGGGTTGGACTTGCGCGAGACGTAGGCCTCGATCGCGTGCGTCAGCGCGTCGATGCCGGTGTCGGCGGTGAGCCGGGCGGGCTTGCTCAGGGTCAGCTCGTAGTCGACGAGCGCGGCGACCGGCAGGTAGGCGAGGCCGGCGCAGAGCATCTTCTCGTCGGTGGCCTCGTCGGTGACGATGGTGAAGCGCGTCGCCTCCGAGCCGGTGCCGGCGGTGGTGGGGATCGCCAGGATCGGCAGGCCGGGCGCCTCCTGGCTGTGCGGCGCCTTGTAGTCGCGCATGTGCCCGCCATGGCGGGCCAGCACCGCGACCGCCTTGGCCGTGTCCATCGGGCTGCCGCCGCCGAAGCCGACGACGCAATCGTGGTCGCCGGCCTTGAGCGCCGCGAGGGCCGCCTCCACCGAGGCGACCGTCGGGTCCGGGACGGTCTGCGAGAACAGCCCGGCCTGGATGCCGGCCGCCGCCAGCCGCTCGACGAGCCGCCCGGCCCGGCCGCTGTCGGCGAGGTAGGGATCGGTGACGACGAACGGCCGCGACAGCCCGAGCTGCCCCAGGACCTCCGGCAACAGCCCGCACGCGCCGGCTCCGATCCGCATCAGCCGCGGCAGGGCGATGGCGCTGATCATGGCGTTGGATCCGTCTTCTCGAGGGACGCGGGCGGCGCGGGATTGAACCCATCATACGCAAGGCAGGCTAGCGGTTGCGCGGGCGCCAGGACAAGCCCGTCGGGAACGGCCGGCGCGACATCCGGCCCGCCTTATCCCGCCCGCGAGAACAGCGCCTGCGCCGCCTCGACCGCCCCGACGATGAACGCCGCAACCTCGCGGATGTGGGCGGCCTGCCGGTGGTCCTCGTGGATGTGCATGTGGAAGGCCCGCGTCAGCGACAGCGCGTCCGGCAGCACCGGCACGAGCCCCGGATGGGCGGCGGCGATGAAGCCCGGCACGATGCATAGCCCCGCGCCGGCCAGCGTCGCGTGGACCTGGGCGAGGAGGTTCGTCGAGCGCAGCCGCGCCGAGGCGCCCGGCCCGATCACGTTGAGGTAGTTGAGTTCGCGGGCAAACAGCATGTCCTCGATGTAGCTGACGAACGGATGCCGCCCGAGGTCGGCCACCGTCCGGATCGGCTCGGCCGCGTCGAGGTAGGCTTTCGACCCGTAGACGAAGAGCCGGTAGTCGGTGAGCCGGCGCGTCACCACCCGCGCCTGCTGCGGCGCCGACAGGCTGACGACAATGTCGGCCTCGCGCTTCGACAGGCTGAAGATCCGCGCGGTCGCCATGATCTCGACCTCGAGCCCCGGATGGGCTTGCGTCAGCCGGTGCATGCGCGGCGCGAGGAACACGCTGCCGAACCCGTCCGGCGCGCCGATCCGCACCGTGCCCGAGACGCTCCGCCCCGTCCCGCCGGAAGCCGACCCCGAGACGAAGGCGCTCTCCATCGCCTCCGCCGTCCCGAGCAGCGCCTCGCCGGCTTCCGTGAGCGCGTAGCCGAGGTTGCTCTTATGGAACAGCCGCCGGTCGAGCCCCTCCTCCAGCGCCAGGATGCGCCTTGCCACCGTGGTGTGCTCGGTGCCGGTCTGCACCGCTGCGGCCGTCAGCGTGCCGGTGCGGGCGACGGCGAGGAAGTAGCGCAGGTCGTCCCAGTTGCGGGTCCGCTTGAGGCTCACGGGCGGGGTCCGATCCGGCTGCGTTGTGCATCGATGCACACCGGCTGCGAGCAGGTCCAGCTTTATCGCCCGATCGACGCTGCTATGGTCCGTCCAAAATCCGGCCGCGTTCGCGCAAGCCGGTCCTGAGGAAACGAAGCTAAGGAGAGGTGCGCATGCGCACGATCGGGCATTTCATCGGCGGCAAGGCCGTCGAGGGCACCAGCGGCCGGTTCGCGGACGTGTTCCTTCCCTCCACCGGCGAGGTCCAGGCCCGCGTCGCGCTGGCGAGCCGCGCCGAGCTTCGCGCGGCGGTCGAGAACGCCCGCGACGCGCAAGGGGCCTGGGCGGCCACCAACCCACAGAAGCGCGCCCGCGTGATGATGCGCTTCCTCGAGCTGATCCGCGCCGAGATGGAGCCGCTGGCCGAGCTGCTGGCCTCCGAGCACGGCAAGACGGTGCCCGACGCCAAGGGCGACATCCAGCGCGGCGTCGAGGTGGTCGAGTTCGCCTGCGGCATCCCGCACCTGCTGAAGGGCGAGTACACCGAGGGCGCCGGCCCCGGCATCGACGTCTACTCCCTGCGCCAGCCGCTCGGCGTCGTCGCCGGCATCACGCCGTTCAACTTCCCCGCCATGATCCCGCTGTGGAAGTGCGCTCCGGCCATTGCCTGCGGCAACGCCTTCATCCTCAAGCCGTCCGAGCGTGACCCCGGCGTGCCGATGCGCATCGCCGAGATCTTCCTGGAGGCGGGCCTGCCGCCGGGCATCCTCAACGTCGTCAACGGCGACAAGGAGGCGGTCGACGCCATCCTCGACGACGAGGACATCAAGGCGGTGGGCTTCGTCGGCTCCTCGCAGATCGCCGAGTACATCTACGTCCGCTCCGCCCAGACGGGGAAGCGCGCCCAGTGCTTCGGCGGCGCCAAGAACCACATGATCATCATGCCGGACGCCGACATGGGCCAGGCCGTCGACGCGCTGATCGGCGCCGGCTACGGCTCGGCCGGCGAGCGCTGCATGGCGATCTCGGTCGCCGTGCCCGTGGGCGAGGGCACCGCCGACCGGCTGATGGAGCGGCTGATCCCGCGGGTGGAGAGCCTGAAGATCGGCCCCTCGCACGATGGCTCGGCCGATTACGGCCCGATGGTCACCGCCGAGGCGGTGGCGCGGGTGAAGGGCTACATCGAGACCGGCCTCAAGGAAGGCGCCGAGCTCGCCGTCGACGGCCGCGGCTTCACCCTGCAGGGCTACGAGAACGGCTTCTACATGGGCGGCTGCCTGTTCGACCGCGTGACGCCGGACATGACGATCTACAAGGAAGAGATCTTCGGGCCGGTGCTCTCGGTGGTGCGGGCGCGTGACTACGAGGAGGCGCTGGCCCTGCCCTCGACCCACCAGTACGGCAACGGCGTCGCGATCTTCACCCAGGACGGCGACGCGGCGCGCGACTTCACCGCCAGGGTCAACGTCGGCATGGTCGGCGTCAACGTGCCGATCCCGGTGCCGATCGCCTACCACACCTTCGGCGGCTGGAAGCGCTCGGGCTTCGGCGACCTGAACCAGCACGGGCCGGACTCGATCCGCTTCTACACCAAGACCAAGACCGTGACCCAGCGCTGGCCCTCGGGCATCAAGAGCGGCGCGGAGTTCTCGATCCCGACGATGCGCTGAACCACGACACGCCCCCTCTCCCATAGGGAGAGGGTTGGGGTGAGGGGTATGAGGCCTCAGACCTGAGTCCGCCATCGACGCGCGTTCAGGCCGCACCTGATCTGGCTCCGTCATGCCCCTCACCCTGTCCCTCTCCCTACAGGAGAGGGGACCCGCGCCTCATCTGCCGGGCGCGGGGCTGCAGCAGCGGCACGACGAAAGGCCACCCGATGACGTTCGGCCTCACTGAAGACCAAGTCGCCATCCGGGAGATGGCCCAAGACTTCGCGCGCGAGCACATCGCCCCGCACGCCCTCGATTGGGACGCGCGCAAGCGCTTCCCCGTCGAGACTTTTCGCGCGGCGGCGGCCCTCGGCATGGCCGCGATCACCATCCGCGAGGATGTCGGCGGGTCGAGTCTGAGCCGCGTCGACGCCAGCCTGATCTTCGAGGCGTTGGGCCAGGGCTGCCCGACGGTGGCGGCCTTCCTCTCGATCCACAATTTGTCCTCCTGGATCATCGACGCCTTCGGCAGCGAGGCGCAGCGCCGGCGCTGGCTGCCGTCGCTGACCCGGATGGACACGATCGCCAGCTACTGCCTGACGGAGGCCGGCTCGGGGTCGGACGCCGCGGCGCTCCGCACCCGCGCGGTGCGCGACGGCGACGACTACGTCCTGACCGGCGAGAAGCAGTTCATCTCGGGCGCCGGCGCCAGCGACCTCTACCTCGTCATGGCCCGCACCGGGGGCGAAGGCGCCAAAGGCGTCTCGGCGATCCTCGTCGAGAAGGGCACGCCCGGCCTCTCCTTCGGCGCCGACGAGCGCAAGATGGGCTGGAACGCCCAGCCGACCCGTGCCGTGCGCTTCGACCAGTGCCGCGTGCCCGCCGAGAACCGCCTTGGCGCCGAGGGCGAGGGCTTCCGCTTCGCCATGGCCGGGCTCGACGGCGGGCGCCTCAACATCGCCGCCTGCGCGCTCGGCGGCGCGCAGGCGGCGCTGGACCGCACCCTCGCCTACCTGCAAGACCGCCGCGCGTTCGGCCAAAAACTCTCGGACTTCCAGGCGCTGCAGTTTCGCCTCGCCGACATGGCAACCGAACTCGAGGTCGCCCGCGCGTTCCTGCGCCATGCGGCCGCCGCCCTCGACGCCAAGGCGCCGGAGGCGACCAAGCTTTGCGCCATGGCCAAGCGCCACGTGACGGACGCCGCCTTCCACGTCGCCAACGAGGCGCTCCAGCTCCACGGCGGCTACGGGTATCTCGCCGAGTACGGCATCGAGAAGATCGTCCGCGACCTGCGCGTCCACCAGATCCTGGAAGGCACCAACGAGATCATGCGGGTGATCATCGCCCGCGCGCTGCTCGGGGGACGCTGATGTCGGACGTCCTCGTCGAGCGGGCCGGCTCCCTCGGGCGCATCCGCCTCAACCGGCCGAAGGCGCTGAACGCGCTGACCCACGGCATGGTCGGCGCGATCGACGCGGCCCTCGACCGGTTCGGCGCCGACCCGGGCGTCGCCGCGATCCTGCTCACCGGCGAGGGCGAGCGCGGCCTGTGCGCCGGAGGCGACCTGCGCTCGCTCTACGAGAGCGCGGGTTCAGGCTTCGCCGAGGACTTCTGGCGCGACGAGTACCGCCTCGACGCCCGCATCGCGCGGCTCGAAAAGCCGTTCGTGGCGATCATGGACGGGATCACCATGGGCGGCGGCGTCGGGCTGTCGGGCCATGCCTGCCACCGCGTCGTCACCGAGCGCTCACGCATCGCCATGCCGGAGACCGGCATCGGCTACCTGCCCGACGTCGGCGGCACCTGGCTGCTGCCCCGCGCGCCCGGCGAAATCGGGACCTATCTCGGGCTGACCGGGGCACAGATGGGGGCCGCCGACGCGATCTTCGCGGGCTTCGCCGACGCCCTCGTGCCGGCCGCGGCCCTGCCCGGCCTGGTCGACGCGCTCGCCGCCCTCCCCCCGGACGCTGGACAGGCCGGCGTCCGGGCGGCGATCGACGCGCGCGCCGTCACGCCGGAGCCGGCCCCGCTCGCGGAGGCGCGGGCGCTGATCGACGCCTGCTTCGCCTTCGACCGCGTCGCGGACATCCTGGCGGCGCTCGCCGCCGACGGGTCCGAGTTCGCGACGCGGACGCGCACGACGCTGCTGGAGAAATCCCCGTCGAGCCTCGTGCTGACGCTGCGTCTGCTGCGTCTGGGCCGCACGTCCGCACGGCTGGAGGACTGCCTGGAACGCGAGTTCCACGCCTCGCTGGCGCTGCTGGTCGAGGGCGATTTTCGCGAGGGCATCCGCGCCGCCGTGATCGACAAGGACAAGACGCCGCGCTGGTCGCCGACGACGCTCGATGCGGTCGACCTCGAACGGATCGAGGCCTGGCTGGCCCCTCGGGCGGCCCTGGTCTTTCCGGTGCCGGCCGACGCTTCCCGCCCAGCCCCCGCATCCCGAGGCGCCCGCTGACGCGGCACCTCGGGATGAGGGCGGAGGATGGGGGCCACGAAACAAGATGCGACGCGGAGCACCGCGCGCGAGACACGACCGGAGGAGCCATGACCACGACGCCCCAAACCATCGCCTTCGTCGGGCTCGGCAACATGGGCGGCCCGATGGCGGCCAACCTCGTCCGGGCCGGGCATTCGGTGCGCGGGTTCGACCTCGCCCCGGCCTCGCTGGAGATCGCGAAGGCCGAGGGGATCGGGATCGTCGGCTCGGTCCTGGAGGCCGTGGACGGTGCGGCCGTGGTGGTGACGATGCTGCCGGCCGGGCGGCACGTGATCGAGGTCTGGTCGCAGGTCGTCGAGGCGGTTCCCGCCGGCACGCTCCTGATCGATTCCTCGACGGTGGACGTTGCGAGCGCCCGCCAGGCCCACGCGCTCGCCGAGGCGCGCGGCTGCTGGGGCGTCGACGCGCCGGTCTCGGGCGGCACCGGCGGCGCCAAGGCCGGGACGCTGACCTTCATGGCCGGCGGCGCGGAGGAGGCCTTCGCCGCCGCCGAGCCGATCCTGAGGCGCATGGGCAAGAGTGTGTTCCATTGCGGCGCGGCGGGCGCCGGCCAGGCCGCCAAGATCTGCAACAACATGATCCTCGGCATCTCGATGATCGGCGTGTGCGAGGCCTTCGCGCTCGGCGAGAAGCTCGGGCTCTCCCAGCAGGCGCTGTTCGACGTGGCCTCGGTCTCGTCCGGGCAGTGCTGGTCGCTCACCACCTATTGCCCGGTGCCGGGACCGGTGCCGACCTCGCCCGCCAACACCGGCTACCGGCCGGGCTTCGCCGCCGCCCTGATGCTGAAGGACCTGCGGCTCGCCCAGGAAGCCGCGGCGGCCGCCGGCGCCGCGACGCCGCTCGGCGCCGAGGCCGAGCGCCTCTACGCGACGTTCGGCGAGGCCGGCCATGGCGGCGAGGACTTCTCGGCGATCATCCGGATGCTGCGCGGACCGAGCGAGGAGGCCTGACCATGCAAGACCATGCGACCGGGGATTCGACGATCCTCACCGAGACGCGGGGCCGCGTCCGCCTGATCACCCTGAACCGGCCGAAGGCGCTGAACGCGATCAACGCCCAGCTCACCCGCGAGCTGATCGCGGCGGCGAGCGCCGCCGACGCCGACCCGGGGATCGGCTGCATCGTGATCACCGGGTCGGCCAAGGCCTTCGCCGCCGGCGCCGACATCAAGGAGATGCAGAGCGCCACCTATGCCGAGATGTATGCCGGCGATCGCTTCGCCGACTGGGAGCGCTTCACCGCCCTGCGGATTCCGATCGTCGCGGCGGTGGCGGGCTTCGCGCTCGGCGGCGGCTGCGAGCTCGCGATGATGTGCGACCTGATCCTGGCCGCCGACACCGCCCAGTTCGGCCAGCCGGAGATCAAGCTCGGCGTGATGCCCGGCATCGGCGGCAGCCAGCGGCTGACCCGGTTCGTCGGCAAGGCCAAGGCGATGGAAATGTGCCTGACCGGCCGGATGATGGATGCGGCCGAGGCCGAGCGGGCCGGCCTGGTCTCGCGGGTCGTCCCCGCCGCCGGGCTGGTGGAGGAGGCGATGCGAGTCGCCGAGACCATCGCCGGCATGTCGAAGCCGATCGCGATGATGACCAAGGAGGCGGTCAACCGCGCCTACGAGACCACGCTCACCGAGGGCGTCCGCTTCGAGCGCCGCGTGTTCCACGCGATGTTCGCCACGCAGGACCAGAAGGAGGGCATGGCCGCCTTCGTCGAGAAGCGCGCGGCCAAGTTCACGCACGGGTAGGGCCGCCATCCCCTCCCCCGCGGAGGGGGAGGGAGAGGCGCATCCGGTTCCTCGTTTCCGTAAAACACCGATCAAAAACAAGAAAACGGAACAGCCACCAAAAATCCAGGGAGAACGCCGATGCCGAGCTTTCGCGAAGCCCGCAACCTTCTGCTGGCCCACCGCACCGATTACGCGGCGGCCTATGCGGGCTTCCGATGGCCGGACGAGACGGTGTTCAACTGGGCGCTCGACTGGTTCGACGCCGGCCTCGCGACCGACCCGGAAAGCCGCGACCGGACGGCCCTGTGGATCGTCGACGCGGCCTCGGGGGTGGAGACCCGGATCTCGTTCTCCGAGATGAGCCGGCGCTCGAACCAGGTCGCCAACCACCTGCGGTCGCTGGGCCTGCGGCGCGGCGACACCCTGCTGCTGCTGCTCGGCAACGTGCCGGCTCTGTGGGAGACGATGCTGGCGGCGATGAAGCTCGGGGCGATCGTGATCCCGGCGACCACGCTGCTCACCGACGGCGAACTCGCCGACCGCCTGGAGCGCGGGCGGCCGCGGCTGATCGTGGCCGGGCCCGATCAGGTGCCGAAATTCGCGGGCCTCGACTCCGCGAGCCTCGACACGGGGTCGGTCGTGCGCTTGACGACCGGGCCGGGCGCGCCGGGCTGGCACGCCTACGCGGCGGCGTTCTCGCAAGCCGACACGTTCGCGCCCGACGCGGAGACCGGGGCCGACGACCCGTTCCTGCTGTACTTCACCTCGGGGACCACGGCGAAGCCGAAGCTGGTCCGGCACAGCCACCGCTCGTATCCGGTCGGTAGCCTCTCGACCATGTACTGGCTCGGGCTGCAGCCGAGCGACGTCCACTGCAACGTCTCCTCGCCCGGCTGGGCCAAGCACGCCTGGTCCTCGATCTTCGCCCCCTGGAACGCGGGCGCCACGGTGTTCGTGGTCAACCAGGCGCCGTTCTCGGCCACCGCCCTGCTGGCGGTGCTCGCCCGCTGCCGCGTCACCACGCTGTGCGCGCCGCCGACGGTGTGGCGGCTGATGATCCAGGAGGACCTGACCGGGCACGACCTGGCGCTGCGCGAGGTGTGCGCCGCCGGCGAGCCGCTCAACCCGGAGGTGATCGAGCGGGTGCGCGACGCCTGGGGCCTGACCATCCGCGACGGCTACGGCCAGACCGAGACCACGGCGCAGGTCGCCAACACGCCCGGCCAGACGGTGAAGCCGGGCGCCATGGGCCGGCCGCTGCCGGGCTACACGGTCCGCATCCTCGACATCGACGACCGGCCGGCCACCGAGGGCGAGGTCTGCCTGGCGCTCGGCGCCGACCGGCCGGCCGGCCTGATGCAGGGCTACGACGACGGCGCGGGCGCCCTCTCCGGCGCGGACGGGCCGCTCTACCGCACCGGCGACGTCGCCTTCGTCGAGCCGGACGGGACGCTGACCTTCGTCGGGCGCGCCGACGACGTGTTCAAGTCGTCCGGCTATCGCATCAGCCCGTTCGAGCTGGAGAGCGTGCTGATCGAGCATCCGGCGGTGGCCGAGGCCGCGGTGGTGCCGGCGCCGGACGCGATCCGCTACACGATCCCGAAGGCCTACGTGTCGCTCGTCGGCGGCGCGGAGGCGACGCGGGAGACCGCGCTGGACATCTTCCGCTTCACCAACGCCCGGCTCGCGACGTTCAAGCGCCTGCGCGCGATCGAGTTCGTCGCGGAGCTGCCCAAGACCATCTCCGGCAAGATCCGCCGGGTCCAGCTCCGCCGCCTGGAGCACGACGGCACCGCCGACGACCCGTTCCGGGGGCTGGCCTTCGCGCAATCCGATTTTGCAGAACTCAAGGGCGACGAGCGGAAGCCGGGCTGATTCAACTGGCCGCGGGCGGGAGGCGGCCGCCCTGCGTGGTGCGCGGCGGAGCGTAGGCGAGCGCGGCGTGGACCGGCGACGGGTGGCGGACCTTGGAGGGCCGCCCGGTCTCGCGCATCCGCCGGTCGGCTTCCGCCCAATCCGGCAGGCCGGTCCCGTTCCAGTGGGCGACGGAGGCCTCGTCGCACCAGCGGCTGAGCTTTCCCATCGCCGCGCGGTGGTCGCCGGACAGAACGTAGGCGCGCATCGCCGCCTCATCGGCCCAGGCGGTGACGGTCCAGAAGGTCAGCTTGGCGTCGTTGAGCAGCGCGCCGTCGAGGTAGCCGGCGGCCTTGGCGACCTGGCGGCTCGACCGGACCGCGTACCACGCGAACCCGGGCACGAAGCGCCAGCCGCGAAGCCGCAACCGGGTGAGGCTGATCCACGACATGCCGGCATCCCTCGAAAAGGGGCCGTGCCTACCACGTCCCGCGGATTCAGGCGCGACGGCTGTCGAGGCGTGGTCCGCCGAGGCTGATCCGGCTGCCCGACGCGCGGTGGCTGCCGTAGCTCGGGGGCGCGTAGGGCCGGCGCGACAGGTCGTAGAGGGTGTTGCCGACGAGGCCGGCGGCCCGGCGCAGCACGGCACCGTCGCAGGTGGCCGCGATCCGGATGCCGAGCTCGTGGGTGTGGCTGCGGCCGTAGAGGTAGACCGCGAGCCGCGCGCGGGTCGCCTCGGGGATCTCGCAGACCATCGCCGACACCGTCTCCGGGTCGGCGCGGGAGATGCGGCCGAGCGCGTCCGGCGGCAGCGGGCACTCGGCGGTGGGGTCGTCGAAGCTGAGGGTCAGGGTCTTGGTCACCACGGTCGCTCCCGGCTTGAAGTGCACAGGATGGCGAGCGGATGGTTAACGAAGCGTAACGACCATGTCCGCGTGTTTCGCACGACGTCCACCAGCCCGCGATGATCTCGCCTTCAGGGTCCGGCCCCCGCGACCGCCGCCATCAGATCCACACCTGTCGGCGAGCCCGGCCCGGATCGATCATGCGGAGCACGGCGCGGCCCCGTCCCCACGGCAGGGCGATCGTAGATGGCACCACGCCGTCATTCCGGGGCGCCGCAGGCGAGCCCGGAATCCAGAGCCGCCGACCGTGCAAGGTCCTGTGCGACCTGCGTTTCCGGATCTCGGGCTCCGCTGCGCGGCCCCGGGATGACGAAGGTGCTGCCCGCGGGTTTCCGAAGAGCCGATCGCCATCGGCGATCGCCCTGCCCGAACGGGAGAGGGGACCCGCAACTCCTTCAAGATGCGTGGCGAGATGCGCGCATACGGCAGGTGACGGCAGGAGGGGCTTTCCGCCGGACCTCGCGGGTTCCGACCCATGAGAGCCTGTGAGATCCTAAAGAGCGCGGGCCTGCTCGCGCAGCACGAACTTCTGGATCTTGCCGGTGGCGGTCTTCGGCAGGGGGCCGAACACGATCCGCTTCGGCACCTTGAAGCGGGCGAGCCCGGCCCGGCAGAACGCGACGACGTCCGCCTCGCTCGGCTGCGGCGCACCGGCCTTCAGCTCGAGGAAGGCGCAGGGGCTCTCGCCCCAGGTGGCGTCGGGCTGCGCCACCACGGCCGCGAGCATCACCGCGGGGTGCCGCGTCAGAACCTCCTCGATCTCGAGGCTGGAGATGTTCTCCCCGCCGGAGATGATGATGTCCTTGGCGCGGTCCTTGATCTCGATCTGCCCGTCGGGGTGCTGCACCGCGAGGTCGCCCGACAGGTACCAGCCGGCGCCGAGCGTCGCCGCCGTCGCCTCGGGGTTCTTCAGGTAGCCCTTCATCACCGTGTTGCCGCGCAAGCCGATCTCGCCGACCGTGGCGCCGTCGCGCGGCACCGGCGCCAGCGTCGCGGGATCGACGACGCGGGCGGCCGCGACGGTCGGCAGCGCCACGCCCTGGCGGGCCATGCGGCCGTGGCGCTCGGCCGGAGCGAGCGCGTCCCAGTCGGGGCCGGGCACGCAGATCGTCGCCGGGCCGTAGCTCTCGGTCGCGCCGTAGAGGTGGGTCACCGCGAAGCCGAGCGCCTCCATCGCCGCGATCACCGTCGAGGGCGGCGCCGCGCCCCCGGTGGCGCAGCGCACGCGTTGCGGGAACGGCACGCGCACGGCGTCCGGCGCGTCGACGATCATCGACAGCACGATCGGCGCGCCGCAGAGATGCGTGACGCCGTGCTCGGCGATCGCCCGGTAGATCGCGGCCGGCTCGACCCTGCGCAAGCAGACCTGCGTGCCGCCGGCCGCCACCACCGCCCAGGGGTACGACCAGCCGCTGCAGTGGAACATCGGCAGCGTCCAGAGGTAGACGCTGTCGGCCGAGAGCCCGAAGGCGAGGGCGTTGCCGAGCGCCTGAAGGTAGGCGCCGCGGTGGCTGTAGACCGCGCCCTTCGGGTCCCCGGTGGTGCCCGAGGTGTAGAGCAGGCAGAGCGACTGCCACTCGTCGTCCGGCCCCGGCCCGGCGAAGTCCGGGTCGCCCTCCGCGAGCAGGTCCTCGTAGGCGAGGCCGCCGCCGGGATCGTCCACGGCGATCACCAGGATCGGCTCCGGGAGGGCTTCGAGCGCCTCTTCGGCGATCGCCCGGAACGGCGCGTCGACGATCAGCGCCCGCGCTTCGCCATGCGCCAGCGAGGCGGCGAGCGTCGCCGCGTCGAGGCGGGTGTTGAGCGGGTTCAGCACTGCGCCGAGCATCGGCACGGCGAAGTGCGCCTCGATCATCGCGGGCACGTTGCCGGCCAGGATCGCCACGGTGTCGAGCCGGCCGACGCCGCGCCCCCGCAGTGCCGAAGCGAGGCGGCGGCAGCGTGCGTCGAGGTCGCGGTAGGTCAGGCGCCGCTCGCCGTCGATCACCGCGATCCGGTCGGCGAAGGCGTCGGCGGCGCGCGCCAGGAAGCTCACGGGGGTGAGCGCCACGTGGTTGGCGGCCGAGCGGTCGAGCCCGGTCTCGAACGGGCTCGCGCGCCCGCCCTCCCCCCGGTTCCCTCGGCCGCCCAGGCTCACAGCGGGCGCCGGGCGATCCGCGCGACGAGGCCGACGATGCCCTCGCGGAACAGCAGCACGCAGAGCACGAAGACCACGCCCTGGATGATCGTGACCCAGGCGCCGAACTGCGCGAGGTAGGTCTCCATCGTGACGATCACCAGCGCGCCGACGATCGGCCCGAACACGGTGCCCATGCCGCCGACCAGCGTCATCAGCACCACCTCGCCCGACATCGCCCAATGCACGTCGGTGAGCGAGGCGAGCTGGAACACGATCGCCTTGGTGGAGCCGGCGAGCCCGGCGAGCGTCGCCGAGAGCACGAACACCGCGAGCTTGTACTGGTTCACCCGGTAGCCGAGCGAGATCGCGCGGGGCTCGTTGTCGCGGATCGCCTTCAGCACCTGCCCGAACGGCGAGTGGATGATGCGGTAGATCAGGAGCAGGCCGCCGAGGAACACCACGGCGACGAGGCCGTAGAGCGCCCGGTCGTCGGCGAGGCTGATCGTGCCGAACAGGGCGCCGCGCGGCACCGCCTGGATGCCGTCCTCGCCGCCGGTGAACTTGGCCTGGAGCGAGAAGAAGAACGCCATCTGCGCGAGCGCCAGCGTGATCATCGAGAAGTAGATGCCCTGGCGCCGGATCGCCAGCGCCCCGAACACCAACCCGAGCAGCGCCGCCGTCAGCGTGCCGCAGAGGATCGCGAGCTCCGGGGTCAGCCCCCAGACCTTGGCCGCGTAGGCGCAGAGGTAGCTCGCCATGCCGAAATAGGCGGCGTGCCCGAAGGAGAGCAGGCCTCCGTAGCCGAGCAGCAGGTTGAACGCGAGCGCGAACAGCCCGAAGCACAGCACCTTCATCAGGAAGACGGGGTAGAGCACGAACGGCGCCACCGCGAGGAACACGGCGATGCCGAGCATGATCTTGCGGTGCAGGGCCCGCACGTCCCGGCCCTCGGACAGCGCCGGCAGGATCGGGGCGGCGTCCACGGACGCGATGGCGGCGGTGTCGGCCATGTCAGAGCCCTGTCGCGAAGAGAATCATGCCGTCCGGCCGAACAGGCCGGCGGGCTTCACCAGCAGCACCAGCACCATGATCACGAAGATGACGGTGGCCGAGGCCTCGGGGTAGAACACCTTGGTCAGCCCCTCGATCAGCCCGAGGCCGAAGCCGGTGATGACCGAGCCGAGGATCGAGCCCATGCCGCCGATCACCACCACGGCGAAGACCACGATGATGATGTCGGCGCCCATGTTGGGGTTGACCGAGTAGATCGGCGCGGCGAGCACCCCGGCGAAGCCCGCGAGCGCGACGCCGAACCCGTAGGTCAGGGTCAGGAACAGGGGCACGTTGACGCCGAAGGCCTGGACCAGCGTCGGGTTCTCGGTGGCCGCGCGCAGGTACGAGCCGAGCTTGGTCTTCTCGATGACGAGCCAGGTGGCCAGGCACACGGCCAGCGACGCGACCACGACCCAGGCGCGGTAGTTCGGCAGGAACATGAACGGCAGGCGCTGGCCGCCCGACAGTTCCGGCGGGATCGCGTAGGGCAGGCCCGAGACGCCGTAGGAGTTGCGGAACAGCCCCTGGATGATCAGCGCCATGCCGAAGGTCAGCAGCAGGCCGTAGAGGTGGTCGAGCTTGTACAGCCGCGCGATCAGCACCCGCTCCAGCACGATGCCGAAGGCGCCGACGATCAGCGGCGCGAGCCCCAGCGCCCACCAGTAGTTCACCCCGAGGTAGTTGAGCAGCATCCAGGCGACGAAGGCGCCCATCATGTACAGCGCCCCGTGGGCGAAGTTGATGATGTTCAGGAGCCCGAAGATGATCGCCAGCCCGAGGCTGAGGATCGCGTAGAACGAGCCGTTGATCAGCCCGAGCAGGAGCTGGCCGAACAGCGCCTGCATCGGAACGCCGAAGATCGTGGTCATCGCAACTCAGCCATCGCCTGTTCCGACCCCGCGGCGCGCCGCGCGCCGCGGGGGTGCCTCACACGCTCAACCCTTCACGAGGGGGCATCCGCCCTCGTTCAGCGGGCGGAACACCTCGTTGCCGGGGATGGTGGCCAGCGTCTTGTAGAGGTCCCACTCGCCCTTGGACTCGGCGGGCTTCTTGACCTCGAACAGGTACATGTCGTGGATCTTGCGCCCGTCGACGCGGATCGTGCCCTTGCCGAACAGCGGGTCGTCGGTCGGCATCTCCTTCATCTTGGCGACCACCTTGGCGCCGTCGGAGGACGCCTTCAGGGCCTCGACCGCCTTGAGGTAGTGCAGCGTGCCCGCGTAGACGCCGGCATGGTTGGCGGTCGGCTTCTTGCCGCCCATCTGCTTGGCGAACCGGTCCGAGAATTCGCGGGTGGCGTCGGTGAGGTCCCAGTAGAACGGCTCGGTCAGGACCAGGCCCTGCGCCACCTTGGTGCCGAGCGAATGCACGTCGGAGGAGAAGACGAGGAGGCCGGCCAGCGCCTGGCCGCCCTCGGTGATGCCGAACTCGCCGGCCTGCTTGATCGCGTTGATGGTGTCGGCCCCGGCGTTGGCCAGACCGATCACCTTGGCGCCCGACCCCTGCGCCTGCAGCAGGAACGAGGAGAAGTCGGCGGTCGGGAACGGGGTCTTGACCGAGCCGACGACCTTGCCGCCGTTCTTGGTGACGACCGTGGTGGTGTCGCGCTGGAGCGTCTGGCCGAAGACGTAGTCGGCGGCGAGGAAGAACCAGGTGTCGCCGCCGCGCTTGACCATGGCGCCGCCGGTACCGTTGGCGAGCGCCACGGTGTCGTAGACCCAGTGGACGGTGTTGGGGGTGCATTGCACGCCGGTGAGGTCGGCGGTGCCGGCGCCGGTGTCGATGAAGGTCTTGTTCTTCTCCTTGGTGACCTGGTTGATCGCCAGGGCCACGGAGGAGGTCACGCCGTCGATGATCATGTCGACGCCGTCGCGGTCGTACCATTGCCGCGCGATCGCCGAGCCGACGTCGGGCTTGTTCTGGTGGTCGGCGGCGATGACCTCGACCTTGAGGCCCTTGTCGGCGGCCTTGAAGTCTTCCACCGCCATCCGGGCGGCCACGAGCGAACCTTCGCCCGCGATGTCGGCGTAGACGCCGGAGCGGTCGGTGAGCACGCCGATCTTGACGGGGGTCTGGGCTTGCGCGGCCGCCGTCGTCAGGGTCCCCAGCGCGGCGGCAAGCAGCATTCGTCTCAGCATCCGGTCCGTCCTCCTCGGTGCGCCGGCCGTTTTGCGCGTCGGGGCTGAATGCCCGTCCGTCGCCAGACCTTGTTCGGCGCGCTTCTCTTCGTATTCGGACTGATGAGTCCGTCGGTGCCCGGGGTGTTTCAGACCCCGAGGTAGGCGTGGAGCTTGTCGATATTGGCGTCAAGCGCGTCGTTGGCGATCTCGTCGACCACCCGCCCCTGCTCGATCACCACGTGGCGGTCGGCCAGCGTCTGGGCGAAGCGGAAGTTCTGTTCGACGAGCACGATGGTGTAGCCGCGCCCCTTCAGCTCGCGGATCGTCCGGCCGATCTGCTGGACGATGACGGGGGCGAGCCCCTCGGTCGGCTCGTCGAGCAGGATCAGCTTGGCGCCGGTGCGCAGGATGCGGCCGATGGCAAGCATCTGCTGCTCGCCGCCAGAGAGCTTGGTGCCCTGGCTGCCGGCCCGCTCCTTGAGGTTCGGGAACAGGGTGTGGATCTCGGCCACCGACATGCCGCCGGGCTTCACCACCGGCGGCAGCATCAGGTTCTCGGCGACCGTCAGGCTCGCGAAGATCCCGCGCTCCTCCGGCACGTAGCCGAGGCCGAGCCGCGCGATGTTGCGCGAGGCCATCGCGATCGTCTCGACGCCCTCGTAGGTGATCGAGCCGGCGCGGCGGCCGAGGATGCCAATGATGGCGCGCAGGGTCGTGGTCTTGCCCGCCCCGTTGCGGCCGAGCAGCGTCACCACCTCGCCGGCCCGCACGTCGAGGTCGATGCCGTGGAGCACATGGCTCTCGCCGTACCAGCCCTTCAGGCCCCGCACCGCCAGGAGGGCGTCCGGGACCGCGCGCGGCACGGTCTTCAAAGCCGCCTCAGCCAAGCCTGTCTCAGCCATGCCTGCCTCAGCCATGCCCGGCCCCGATATACGCTTCGATCACGCGCGGATCCTTCGACACGGTGGCGTAGTCGCCCTCCGCCAGCACCTGGCCCCGGGCGAGCACGGTGATCCGGTCCGAGAGCGAGGCCACCACCGACAGGTTGTGCTCGACCATCAGGATGGTGCGGTCCTTGCCGACGCGGCGGATCAGGCTCGCGGTGCGCTCGACGTCCTCGTGGCCCATCCCGGCCATCGGCTCGTCGAGCAGCAGCATTTCGGGATCGAGGGCCAGGGTCGTCGCGATCTCGAGCGCGCGCTTGCGGCCGTAGGACAGCTCCACCGCCTGGTGCCCGGAGAACGCCGACAAGCCGACCTGGTCGACGAGGTCCAGCGCCTCGGCGTCGAGGCGGCGCAGCACCTTCTCGGCCCGCCAGAAGTCGAACGAATCGCCGTGCTTGCGCCGCTGAAGCGCGATGCGGACGTTCTCCATCACCGTGAGGTGCGGGAACACCGCCGAGATCTGGAACGAGCGCACCAGCCCCAGCCGGGCGACGTCGGCCGGCTGCAGGCGGCTGATGTCGCGGCCCTTGTAGTGGATCGCCCCGGCGGTCGGGCTGAGGAACTTGGTGAGCAGGTTGAAACAGGTCGTCTTGCCGGCGCCGTTCGGGCCGATCAGCGCGTGGATCGTGCCGCGCACGACTTCGAGCGTCACGCCGTTGACCGCGCGGAACCCCTTGAACTCCTTGGTCAACCCAGTGGTGGACAGGATGATGTCCTGTGCCAAACGCAACCCTCCCCTGCATCTTTGGCAGGATGTATCGCCGGAAGCGTCGGCGCCGTCCATCGCGTTTTCGAGGGCGCCCCGAACATTCCCCGGCCGATGACACCCCTCTCCCGGACGAGAAGCGTGACAGCGAAGGCCCGTTGTCGGCTTGCCGCTTGCCGGCCCTTGAGAGGCATGCCAGTCTGACGGCGTCCGCATAAAGCGATACGGGAGAGCCCAGGCCGGTCCGACGACCGGTTATGGCGCCGACGGAGCAACCACCCCCGGAAACTCTCAGGCACAATCACCGTATCGTTGGACAATCTGGAGAGAGGCGCCGCCTGGCGTCCACCGAAGGAGAAACCTTGGAGGCCGCCGACGCGGCGTCCGGGGGAAGCTCTCAGGTAACCGCGACAGATGGGGGCAACCGAGGCGCGCGACCGCGTTCCTCGGCGGCTCGTGTCGTGGAATCACCAGATGCATGCGGATACCTTCGGGACCTTCGACGACACCCTCGCATCCGGGCCGCGGCGCACCCCGCTGCATGCCCTGCACCTGCGCCGCGGCGCGCGGATGGTGCCTTTCTCCGGCTACGACATGCCGCTGCACTATCCCGCCGGGCTGCTGAAAGAGCACCTCCACACCCGCGCCGGCGCCGGCCTGTTCGACGTCTCCCACATGGGCCAGATCGCGCTTCACGCGGACGACCCGGCGGACGCCGCCCGCGCCCTCGAAGCCCTGATCCCGGCCGACATCCTCGGGCTGAGGTCCGGCCGCCAGCGCTACGGCCTGCTGACCGACGCCGCCGGCGGCATCCGCGACGACCTGATGGTGGCCCGGTTCGGCGACCGGCTGGTGCTGGTGGTCAACGCGGCCAACAAGGCGGCCGACCTCGCGCATCTGCGGGCCAACCTGCCCGCCGCGGTGACGGCGACCCCGCTCGACCGGGCGCTCGTCGCGCTCCAGGGCCCGGCGGCGGAGGCCGCGCTCGCCCGCCTCGCCCCGGAGGTGGCGGCGATGCGCTTCATGGACGCCGCCGACATCCCGATCCTCGGCCAGGACTGCCTCGTGACCCGCTCCGGCTACACCGGCGAGGACGGCTTCGAGATCTCGGTGCCGGGCTTCGCCGCCGAGGCCCTGGCCGAGGCCTTGCTCGCGGACGGGTCCGTGATGCCGGCCGGGCTCGGCGCCCGCGATTCCCTGCGGCTCGAAGCGGGCCTGTGCCTGCACGGGTCCGACATCGGCCCCGGCACCACGCCTACTGAGGCCGGGCTGGCCTGGGCGATCCCGTCCGTCCGCCGTGCCGGCGGGGCGCGCGAAGGCGGGTTCCCGGGCGCGGCCCGCATCCTCGCCGAGATCGCCGCCGGCCCGCCCCGCCGCCGCGTCGGCCTGCGCCCGGAGGGGCGCAGCCCCGTGCGCGCCGGGGCGCCGCTGTTTGCCGACGCCGCCGCGCCCGAGCCCGTCGGCATCGTGACCTCCGGCGGCTTCGGGCCGAGCCTCGGCGCGCCGGTGGCGATGGCGATGCTGCCCATAGCGCTGGCTGCCGCCGGCACCCGCCTCCTCGCCGAGGTCCGCGGCCAGCGCCTGCCCGTCCAGGTCGTCCCCCTCCCCTTCGTCCCGGCCGGATTCAAGCGCGGCTGATCCGGCCCGCCCTCCCCATCCCTCAGGAGCCAAGGCATGTTGCGATTCACCGACGAGCACGAGTGGCTGAAGGCGGAGGGCGCGGTCGTCACCGTCGGCATCACGGCGCATGCCGCCGAGCAGCTCGGCGACCTCGTCTTCATCGAGCTGCCGAAGGTCGGGGCCCGGCTCGCCAAGGGCGAGGCGGCGGCGGTGGTCGAGTCGGTGAAGGCGGCCTCCGACGTCTACGCGCCGCTCTCGGGCGAGGTCGTCGCGGTCAACGACGCGGCGGTCGCGGACCCGGCGACGGTGGGCACCGATCCGCAAGGGGCCGGCTGGCTCTACCGCCTGCGCCTCGACGACCCGTCCGAGATGGACGGGCTGATGGACGAGGCCGCCTACGCCGCCTTGCCGAAGTAGCCGCCTTGCCGAAGTAGCCGCCTGCCGAAACAACCGCCTGCGATGCGCCGGCGGCCCTTCGCCCTTCCAAAGGCCCACTCCGAGCCGGGACGCCGCCATGACCGCGCATTACGACCCCTACGACTTCGCCAACCGCCGCCACATCGGCCCGACGCAGGCCGAGATCGACGCGATGCTCGCCGCCGTCGGGGCGCCGAGCCTGGAGGCCCTGATCGACGAGACGCTGCCCCCCGACATCCGGCAGGCGCAGCCGCTGGCGGAGGAGGACGCCTTCGGCCCCGCCGTCACCGAGCGCCGGGCGATCGAGCGGATGCGCGAGATCGCCGACCGCAACCGCGTCCTCGTCTCGCTGATCGGCCAGGGCTATCACGGCACGACGATGCCGCCGGCGATCCAGCGCAACATCTTCGAGAACCCGGCCTGGTACACGGCGTATTCGCCCTACCAGCCGGAGATCAGCCAGGGGCGGCTCGAGGCCCTGATCAACTTCCAGACCCTGGTCTGCGACCTCACCGGCCTCGACGTCGCCAACGCCTCGCTGCTGGACGAGGCCACCGCGGCGGCCGAGGCGATGGGCCTCGCCCGCCGCGTCGCGGCCTCGAAGGCCGACGCCTTCTTCGTCGATCGCGACTGCCTGCCCCAGACCATCGCCGTGCTGAAGACGCGGGCGGCGCCCATGGGCTGGCGCGTCGTCGTCGGCTGCCCCTTCGCCGACCTCGATCCGGCCGAGGTCTTCGGGGCGATCTTCCAGTACCCGGGGGTCGGCGGCGCAATCCACGACTTTTCGGGGCCGATCGCGGCCCTGCACGCGGCCGGCGCCATCGCCGCGGTCGCCGCCGACCCGCTGGCGCTGACGCTGCTCAAATCGCCCGGCGAGATGGGCGCCGACGTCGCGATCGGCTCGATGCAGCGCTACGGCGTGCCGATGGGGTTCGGCGGCCCGCACGCCGCCTACATGGCGACGCGCGACGCGCACAAGCGGGCGCTGCCCGGCCGCCTCGTCGGCGTCTCGGTCGACGCCCACGGCCGCCGCGCCTACCGCCTCGCGCTGCAGACCCGCGAGCAGCACATCCGCCGGGAGAAGGCGACCTCGAACATCTGCACCGCGCAGGTGCTGCTCGCCGTCATCGCCTCGATGTACGCGGTGTTCCACGGCCCGGCCGGGCTGAAGGCCATCGCCCAGCGCGTCCACCGCGACGCGGTGCGCCTCGGCAGGGGGCTCGCGGACCTGGGCTTTGCGGTCGAGCCCGAGCACTTCTTCGACACGATCACCGTCCGGGTCGGGGCGTTCCAGGGGGTGTTCCTGGCGCGCGCGGTCGCCAACGGGGTCAACCTGCGCAAGGTCGGCGACGACCGCATCGGCATCACGGTGGACGAGCGCACCCGCCCCGACATCCTCCAGGCGGTGTGGCGCGCCTTCGGCGCCGACGACCCGGCCTACGACGAGGCCTGGCCCGAGCCGCGCCTCCCCGAGGCGCTGGTGCGCACCTCGGCCTACCTCACCCACCCGGTCTTCCACATGAACCGGGCCGAGAGCGAGATGACGCGCTACATGCGCCGCCTCGCCGACCGCGACCTGGCGCTCGACCGGGCGATGATCCCGCTCGGCTCCTGCACGATGAAGCTCAACGCCACCGCCGAGATGCTGCCGATCTCCTGGCCGGAATTCTCCGAGATCCATCCGTTCGTGCCGGCCGACCAGGCGGCGGGCTACCACGCGCTGATCGGCGACCTCTCCGACAAGCTCTGCGCGATCACCGGCTACGACGCGATCTCGATGCAGCCGAACTCGGGCGCGCAGGGCGAATACGCCGGGCTGCTGGCGATCCGGCGCTACCACCTGTCCCGCGGCGAGGCGCACCGGACGATCTGCCTGATCCCGTCCTCGGCCCACGGCACCAACCCGGCCTCGGCGCAGATGTGCGGGATGAGCGTGGTGGTGGTCGGCGCCGACGCCGACGGCAACATCGACGTGGAAGACTTCCGCGCCAAGGCCGAGCGGCATTCCGGACACCTCGCCGCCTGCATGATCACCTATCCCTCGACCCACGGGGTGTTCGAGGCGCGGGTGCGCGAGCTCTGCGACGTGGTCCACGCCCATGGCGGCCAGGTCTACCTCGACGGCGCCAACCTCAACGCGCTGGTGGGCCTGGCGCGGCCCGGCGACATCGGGGCGGACGTGAGCCACCTGAACCTGCACAAGACCTTCTGCATCCCGCATGGCGGCGGCGGGCCGGGCATGGGGCCGATCGGCGTCAAGGCGCACCTGATCCCGTTCCTGCCCTCCGACCCGCGCTCGGGCACGGAGGGCGCGGTGTCGGCTGCCCCCTACGGCTCGGCCTCGATCCTGCCGATCTCGTGGAGCTACTGCCTGATGATGGGCGGGCGCGGCCTCGCCCAGGCGACGCGGGTCGCGATCCTCAACGCCAACTACATCGCCGCCCGGCTCGGGCACGCCTACCCGATCCTCTATGCCGGCGCGAACGGCCGGGTCGCGCACGAATGCATCGTCGACGTGCGCCCCTTCCAGAAGAGCGCCGGCGTCACGGTGGAGGACGTCGCCAAGCGCCTGATCGATTGCGGCTTCCACCCGCCGACCATGAGCTGGCCGGTGGCCGGCACGCTGATGATCGAGCCGACCGAATCCGAGACCAAGGCCGAGATCGACCGGTTCTGCGACGCGATGCTGGCGATTCGCGATGAGATCCGCGCCATCGAGGACGGGCGGATCGACCGGGCGAACAACCCGCTCAAGAACGCCCCCCACACGGTGCAGGACCTGATCGGCGCCTGGGAGCGGCCCTATTCCCGCGAGGCCGCCTGCTTCCCGTCGGGCGCACGCGGCATCGACAAGTACTGGCCGCCGGTCAACCGCGTCGACAACGCCTACGGCGACCGCAACCTGATGTGCTCCTGCCCGGCCCCGGACAGCTACGAGGAAGCCGCGGAATGAGCCGGCGCCGGCGACGCGTTTCCGGCCTCTTGCAGGCTCCTTGCCGGCCCCCGGCCGGCGCGCGTCGCGGGTTCGGCGCCCGGAACGACGGTTCCGCGCCATTTGCCGACTCTTTGGGCGCCGAATGCCTTTCCTGGGACTTCCGCTTCAGGAACAAACACCTCTACCGATATTTGGAAACTCTTTCCTCCTTGCGGCGGGGCGCTCGATGAAGATCCGGACCGGCTACACGATCGGCTACGACACGTTCGGGCCGACGCCGCTCACCTACCAGCTCAACGTCCACCCCTCGCGGGCCATCGACCTGCTCACCTCGGACGCGATGCGGGTCGACCCCCCGGTGCCGATGCGGACCTACACCGACGCGTTCGGCAACACCTGCGTGCGCCTGCTGTCGCCGGGCGGGCGCGTCACGGTTTCGGCCGACTTCCTGATCGCCGACAGCGGCGAGCTCGACGCCTACGAGCCGACCGCGCGGCAATTCGCGGTGCAGGACCTGCCCGACGACGTGCTCGTGTTCCTGCTGGGCTCGCGCTACTGCGAGACCGACAAGCTCTCCGCCATCGCGTGGTCGCTGTTCGGCACGACGCCGGAGGGCTGGGCCCGGGTCCAGGCGATCGTCACCTGGGTGCACCAGCGCATCCGCTTCGACTACCAGCTCGCCGACGCCACCCGCTCGGCCTTCGACGGCTACAACCAGCAGGTCGGCGTCTGCCGCGACTACGCGCATCTCGCCGTCGCCCTGTGCCGCTGCATGAACATCCCGGCGCGCTACTGCACCGGCTATCTCGGCGACATCGGCGTGCCGGTGGACATCAACCCGATGGACTTCTCGGCCTGGTTCGAGGTCTACCTCGACGGCCCGACCGGCGGCCGCTGGTACACGTTCGACGCCCGCCACGACGCCCGCCGGATCGGCCGCATCGTGATCGCGCGCGGCCGCGACGCCACCGACGTCGCGATCTCGACGAGCTTCGGCACGGCGCTGCTGGCGCAGTTCGACGTCCACACCGACGCGGTGCCCGACGACTTCGTGCTGATGCAGGCCGCTTGAGCGGCCCTTTGCAGGGCCGTCGCTCGAAGGCGCCGGCCCTGTTTTTCCAAACGTCCTCGATCACGCCGCCGGGCCGGGGTCATCCCGCCGCTGCGGCGGATCGCGTGGTGGCCGGGCGCCCGCGACGCCGCTATCCGGCCGCGATGGATCCGATCGCGCTCGCCCTGATGGCCACCGCCCTCACCTATTCCGGCTACGTCGTGCTGCTCGGTTGGCGGTGACGGGCGCATGCCGCCCCTCCCTGCCTCGCACGACGGGCCAGGGAACGAAAAAGACCGCACCCGGCATGGAGGCCGGATGCGGTCGTCGGAGGACCCGCCGCGAACCCGACGGGTTCAGGCCGGGCTGCGGCCGTCGGCGGCGTAGCGGTCGATGGCCGAGGGAAGCTCACGCGAGAGGCGGGCCAGCAGCGCCGACCGGCTCAGGCCGGTCTGCTGAGTCAGGTGGTCGAGGGTGTCCGGACCGATGGCGCGCTCGAGGTCGGCCTCGCGGATGTCGCGGTTGGGGCCCTGGTTGACCCAGGAGCTGGCGGCCTCGCCGTGGCCGCCCTTGGTGAAGTGGTCCACCAGCTCGCTCAGGCCGCTGGCGATGAGCCCGCCGACGCCGGCCGTGCCGACGCCGCCGAGGAGGCTGCCCAAGGTGCCGAGGCCGTTGCCGGAGGCAGAGGTCCCGGTCGCCGTGGTGTTGGGGACGCGCGGGACGGTGCCAGCGTTCGGCACGGTGTCATGGCTCGGCACCGTGTCGTGGCCCTTCAGCAGCTCCGCGATCTTGTCGCGGTTCTGGTAGCCGGCCACGGCCAGCAGGCCCAGCAGCGCGGTCATCGAGGGATAGCCCTTGCTCATCGGTCGTCCTTGTCGGTTGAGAAGGTGGAAGGTCCGGGCGGTGGCCTAGAGCATTTTCCATGATCACCGGATCACGGAAAATGCTCTAACTGACTGTGTAGTCGTATTTTCTTCACGCGAGCCGGCATCCACCTCGCTTGAAAATGCTCTAGGGAAACGCTGCGGGCTCGAAAAGGCACCAGACGTCGAAGCGACGGACGAAGCCAGGGCGTCATCGGGCCGGACCCGTCGCGCATGTGGGTCCGGCGGGATGGGCGATCACGGGCAGGGGTGGCGGTCGCCGTCGTTGCCGAGATAGGTCCCGCTCGATGCGTCGTAGGAGCGGAAGCGGCGGGCGCAGGCGGCCACCGCCTCGGGGTTCGGTCCGCCCTGCACCACCACCGGCGCGGCCTGCGCCTGCGAGTTGGCGATGGCGCCGCCGATGATCGCGCCGGCCGCAAGGCCCGCCACGCCCGCGCCGACCGCGGCGCCGACGCCGGGACCCCGGCGATAGCCGTAGCCGCGACCGTAGCCGTAGCTCCGGCCGTAGCCGCGGCCGCCGCGCCAGCCGTAGCGATGGCCGAACCGGCGGTACTGGACGTACCCGGTCGGGAGGTCGCCGTGCGCGAGCGCCGCGATCGGGGCGGCGGGAGCCGGCGCCGCCTCAGCCGGCAGCCCGACCAGGGTGGCCGCGACGGCGGCGGCGAGGGCGAGGGACAGCTTCATCGTGATCGTCTCCTGATGATGGCGCGTTCTTGTGCGTCGGGGGCGGCGCGCGGACTCGGCCGGCCTCGATGGACCAACCGGGGCGGCGCCCGCGCCTAGGGCGAAGGACGCTCGCCCCGTCGTTTCAGTCCCTGGAGCGCGACAGCCAGCCGACCGCGAAGGCGACGGCGGCGAGGCCGAGCAGGGCGGAGCTGCGGTGGTCGTCGGCGTATCGCAGGGCGCTGCGGCCGTAGGCGGTCCCGCGCTTGCGGGCGTGGCGGGCGACGCCGCGGCCCTCTTCGATCCAGTGGCCGGCGCGGTCCTGCGCCGCGTGGGCGAGGTCGCGTCCGTCGTCGAGGAGATCCTCGGCACGGTCGCGGGCGCGGCCGTAGGCGTATTGCGCGCCGCCGGCCACCTGGTTGACGGCGCCGCGGACCTGGCGGGCCGGGTCGCCGGTGAGGCCGCCCAGCGCGGTCTGGGCACGGCCTTTGATGTGGCGCGATGCACCGCGGATCTGGTCGCCGTTCATGGGATTCTCCTGCATTCGACGATGTCGGGGGCGGCCGGGCCGTCGGCTCGGTCGCCCACCGTGTTTCGGGCCAGGGCGTTCGGGTTCAGCGCTTGCCGGTGGGCTTTCAGCGCTTGCCGGTCGCCTTGTCGACCAGGGACGACACGTCGTCCTTGGCCTCGCCGACGGTGCGCTGGGCCTCGCCCTTGAGCTCCTGCGCCTTACCCTCGACGACGAGCCCGTCGTTGCCCGTGATCTTGCCGGCGGCCTGCTTGACGTTGCCGGCCGCCTCGTTGGCGAGGCCCTTCAGCTTGTCCGTGGTGCTGCTCATCGGATGGCTCCTTTCGAGAGAATAGGGTGAGTGGCGTGGGCGATCGGTCCCGGCCGGCCGTATGGGCCGGCCGGGTGGGGCTCAGGCGCGGCGGGGGGCGTAGCCGGCGACGAGGGTCGGCAGCTTCGGGGCGCCGAAGCGGCCGCCGAGGAAGCCGGCGAGCGCACCGAGGATCAGCGCCAGGGCACCGTAGAACGCGCCCTGGGTGGCGGCGCTGCGGGTGGCCTCGGCGGCGACCTTGGCCTTCTGCTTGGCGTCGGCGAGCGCCGCCTCGTACTGCTTCTCGTAGCCCTGAATCTGCGTCTTGGCCTGGTCGGCCGGAATGCCCTGGGCCTTGGCCAGCGCGTCGGCGGCGCGGTTCTCGGCCTGGGCCTTCTGCGCCGGGTCGCCCGAGAGCAGGGCGCGGATCGCGGAGGCGGCGGCGTCGCGCAGCGCCTGCGGGTCCTGGCCGGCCGCCTGCTGACGCACCGACTTCTCGATCCCGTCGAGCGGGTTCGAGATCTGCGCCAGCGACGGGGCAGCCGCCTGGGCCGCGGTCTGCACGGTGCCGCCGACCAGCGAGCCGGCACCGCCCAGCGTGCTGGTCACGCCCGAGAACGCGCCGCCGACGATGCCGCCGACGGCGGAGCTGAGCAGGTAGAGCACGACCAGCGTCGTCACCGCCCAGGAGACGAGGCCGTGCAGGCCGGCCGCCCCCGCGATGGGCTTGCCCGAGAGGCGCCCGGCGATGAGGCCGCCGGCCAGCGACGCGACGATGCCGGACCCGACGAACCAGAGGCCGGCACCCATCGACAGGGTCGAGGCGGCGGGGTTGTCGGCGGCGGGACCGCCGACGCTGGACAGGCCGACGCCGACGCCGACCATGTTGAGGACGACCTGGGCCACCAGGGCGGTGACGGCGCCGGCGAAGATCGCGCCCCACGAGACCTGGTTCAGCAGGACGGTGCGGGTGTCGGCCGCGGCGGCGTTCGGGACGGTGGAAGGGGTCGCGAGGATGGGAGAGGAAGTCACGGTACGGCTACTCCGGGGTCGTCGGTCGTCCGAGAAGGTCGGTCGTTCGAGGGGGTGATGGATAGGGCGTGAAAGGGCGAAGGCCCGCCGGACCGCGGCGCGGTTCGCCTGGGCCCCGCGGGTCAGTCGCGGCCGTGGATGAGGAGGCCGAGGCCGTAGCCGAGGAGGCCGACCACCAGCAGCGCGGCGATGGGGTGCTCGGCGATCCGACCGGTGGCTGCGCCGCCGCCCTGGCGCAGGGCGCGGGCGCCGTCCTCGTAGGCGTCGCCGGCGCGGTCGTAGGCCTTGCCGCCGGCGCTGCGGACGTAGCGCTCGCCGCGGTCGTAGGCGTCCTCGGCGGCGCCCTGCGCCCGGCGGGCGCGGTCCTCGACGTCGTCCGACCCGACGAGGTTGCCGACCGCGTCGCGGACGCGGCCGCCGAGGTCGCGGGCGGTGTCGGCCACCGTCTCGGCGGCGTCGCGGACGGTGTCCTTGGCCTGGCCGTAGAGGTTCTCGGCGGCGCCCTGCGCCTCGCGGGCGCGGCCCTCGACCGAGTCGCGCTTCGAGCCGGTGAGGTCGCCGACCGCGCCCTGCACCTTGCCGCCGAACTCCTTGGCGGCGCCCGTGATCCGATCCGTGTCGACCATGATGTTCTTATCCTACGTTAGGTTTTCGAGGGGAATGAGCGATACGGGTGAGGCTACGGCTTGGACCGGGTCTTTGGTTTCACGCCGTCGCTCGGTAATTTCTGCTGATCCTTGCCTTCGGTCTCGACCTTTCCGTCGCCGATCAGCTTGCCGATCGCCTCCCTGACCGAGCCTTTGATCTTGTCGGCGTGCTCGGATGTCTTCTGCGTGCTCATGCTGGATCTCCGCGGCGGCCAGGATGACGTCGAAGCCTGAGATGGCCCGCCGATCCGGCGAGGCAATGATGCAGACGTACTGGTTGGACGGTCATTTTTTGTCAGGCGGCGACAACGGGAAGCCGTTGTCCCGGCCCCAGACGATCGCTTCCGTGCGCTTGTGGACGTTGAGCTTGCGGTAGAGCGAGGCGGAGTGGTTCCGCACCGTGTTGCGCGACAGGTTCAGGCGCTGCGCGATCGCCTCGTCGCCTAGGCCCTGGCAGATCAGGTCGAGGATCTGGCGCTCGCGCACGGTGAGGTTCGGGGCGATGCCGTCCCGGTGGTCGGTGCCCGGCCGGCGCAGGTTGGCGAGCTTCTCGATCAGCCCGCGGCTGAACCAGGACGTGTCGGCCATCGCCGCCTCGACCGCCTCGAACATCTCGCGCTCGCTGCGCTTGCGCGCGGTGATGTCCTGCAGGACGATGAGGGCGAAGGCCGTGTCGCCGATCTCGACGCGCTCGGCCGAGGCGAGGCAATCGAGGCTCGTCCCGTCCTGGTGGCGCAGGCAGACCTCGAGCCCGAGTACGAAGCCGGTGCGCAGCAACGCGGTCTCGAACCGGGTCCGCGCCGCATCGTGGACCCAGAGGCCGATCTCGTCGGGCGAGCGCCCCACCATCGCGTCGGCCGCGTAGCCGAAGACGCGGGCGAAGGCCTCGTTCACGCCGGTGACGGCGAAATCCTCGGCGCGCGCGATCAGCGTCGGCACCGGCGTCAGGCGGAACGCCTTGGCGAAGCGCTCCTCGCTCTGGCGGAGCGCGGTCTCGGCCTTCTTGCGCAGCTCCAGGTCGGCGAAGGTGAACAGCATGCACGGCTCGTCGCCGAGCTCCATCGGCTGGCCGGCGACGATGACGAAGCGGGTGCCGCCGTCCGGCAACTCGAGGCAGGCCTCCATCTGCGGGATGGTGGCGCCTTCGTTGAGGCGGTTGATCGCGAGGTCGCGGTTGCGGGCGTTGGCCAGCACGTCGACCTCGTAGACGCTGCGGCCGATCACGGCGTCGCGGGTGTAGCCGGTCATCTCCAGGAAGCCGACGTTCACCTTGACGTGGCGCAGGTCCGACAGCCGGCAGATCACGGCCGGCGCCGGGTTGGCGTTGAAGGTGGTCTCGAACCGGTCCTCGGCCTCGAATTGCTCCGAGACGTCCTTGAGGATCAGGGCGAGGCAGCTCGGGGTGCCCTCGCGGTCGGTCGCCACCAGGCTGCGCAGCGAGTGGACGAAGTCGACGCCGGGCCGGTCGGTGCGCTTCACGTCGACGATGACGTCGTGGAAGCGCTCGCCGGAGACGACCCGCTCCATCGGGTACTGGTTCGGGGTGTGGTTGTTGCGGTAGCGCAGGGCGAAGCGCTCGCGGTAGATCTCCACGGTCTCGCCGAGCTCGCCCAGCGTCTCGGCCCCGTGCATCGCCAGCGCGGCCGCGTTGGCGTAGGCGATGGTCTGGTCGGGCTCGACCAGGATCACCCCCTCGCTGAGGCCGGCGACGATCTGCCGAAGCTCGTGCCTGTCGACGCCCGCAACCACCTTGGCCCACCTTCTCGATCACCAGCGAAATCGAAGCGCGAAACAGCGTCGTCCCCGCGCGGTTCCAGCAATTCTTGAGGCGGACCGGCCCGTTCGGGCGAGGCCCGGGATCGAAAGCCCGCTCAGGCCGTCAGCCGCGCTCCCCGGCCTGCCCGGCCTCGGGCGCGCCCTCGCTCGGCAGCACGAAGATCTGCCCGGGATAGATCAGGTCGGGATCGCGGATCTGGTCCTGGTTGGCGTCGTAGATCACCGAGTACCGGTCGCCCGCGCCGTAGGTGCGCCGGCTGATCTCCCATAGGCTGTCGCCGCGCGCGATCGTGGCGGTCCTGACCTCCGGAACGAACACGTCGGCGCCGCCGCCCGGCTCGGATGGCCCACGCGCCGCCGGGGTTTCGGCGGCGAGCCCTGGTGAAGCGGGAGTGACCGCGGTCCGGTCGGACTCGTCCGCCGCCTGCGCGTGCGCCGCCTTCGGCTCCGCCTCGGTCCCGGCTTTGCGCGCGGGCGCCGGCATCGCGAACGGCACCTCCACGCGGCTGCGGACCTTGCCCGAGGGCGCCTCGACCTGATCGAGCCGGACCTTGTAGGCCCCCGGCCCGACGCCGCGCCCGATGGTGAAGGTCACGGTTCCGTCGCGGCCGACGGCGGCGGGGGCGATCAGGGTGTCGTTGAGGTACAGCCGGACCGTCGAGCCCGGCGCCGAGCGGGCGGTGACGAACAACCGCCCCCCGTCCTGCGCGTCGATGCCGACGACCTTGACTCGGTCGGCGTTCGCGGCCGGGTCCGCGGCGGGCGCGTCCGGCCGCGCCGCCGCCACCGGCTCCCCGGCGACGGTTGCGCCACCACCCCGCGTGGCCTCCGCGCTTGCGGGGCCTCCGCCCGTGCCGTCGCGGTCGCCGCCAGGCCGGGCCGTCGCGGTGGGCGCATCCGTTCGCCCGGTGGCGCGCGCGGTCGCGGCCGGGTCCGGTTGCGACAGCACCCGGGTCGGCGCGTCCGGCGCGCTCAAGGCCACGAGCGGCTTCGCGTCCCGCGTGGGCGAGACCGCCACCGCGACGCTTTCCTGGGACCGGCGAATCCGGCCCTGGGCGTCGGTGACGGCAAGCCCGAGCTCGCTGTTGCCGGCCGGGAGGGCGGGCGGCACGATCGCGAACCGGCCTCCGGCGTCGGCGAGCGCCTGCGCCGTCGGCTTGCCGTCAACCAGCAGCGTCACGGTGCCGTTCGGCGTCGATCGGCCCGCCACGACGGCCTCCCCGTTCGGTTCGATGCGGAGGGTCTCGAAGGTCGGCGCGACCGGCTCCGCGGCGGGCAGGGTATTCTCGCCGCGGGCGCCGGCTGCTCGTCCGGCCTCGGCCTTCACCGTCGGCTCACCCGAAGCCGGCGTTCCATCCTCCGGCATGCGGGCGTCGCCGCGGCTGGCCAGGGCGGGCGCGGCCGAACCGTCGGCCGTCGAGGCCACCGGCAGGAAGGGCCGCTGGATCCCGTCGCGCCCGTAGAACGCGAGGATCAGCCCGATCCCGCAGAGCAGGGCGAGGAGCGCGACGGCGAGGCCGCGTCCACGCACCGCAGCCGGCGCCGGCGTCGCGGACGCGATGTCGGGCGCCGCGTCCGGCGTCCGGCGGCGCTTGCCGAGCAGGGTCGCGACGACGCCGACGCCGACGAGCAAGCCCAGGAACCACCGGACGAGTGCGCCACGCAGACCGATCGACATGCCGGAATCCCCCCTGCGGCGCCAGCCTCGGCGCCTGGCGGTCCCGGCTGTCGGGAGCGCGCGATCCGCCCCGGGGCGGCGGTGTCGCCGCGGCTCGGAGCAAGGCCCGTAACAACGTCGCGATGATCGGGTTCCATGGTGGGTTTGGGTGGAAACTGGTATAGTCGCACCATTGACGTGAACGTGATCGATCATCCAGAACCGAGGACACGAGCCGGACCGTAGAGAGCCTGGTCAACACCATCTCCTCTACGAACACAGGACGCACGATCCCTATGGACTTAAGTACAGAGCCTGAAGAACTCTCCGCGAGCGAGGGATTGCCCCGTCATGTCCGCGATATGATCGGCAGGCGCCTGGATGAACTCTTCCCGACGGTCGCCGAGGCCGACCCCGACACGCGCCTCGGGCAGGTCCTGCTTCGCTTGCGGGCCGCGCTGCTGGACGCCCAGGCGGAACGGCAGGTGACGAAGGCCTTCAGCGACAGCCTGATCCAGGCGGTGCCGCGGCTGCGCCGCTTCGCGATGATGCGCACCCGCAGCGCGGCGGAAGCCGACGACCTGGTGCAGGCGACCCTATTGAAGGCCTGGGAGAACCGGTCCCGCTTCCAGGCCGGCACCAACCTCGTCGCCTGGCTGTTCACGATCCTGCGCAACGCGCACATCAACCAGGGCAAGCGCTACCGGCGCGAGGTTCCGGACGTCGACGGCATCTTCGCCGCGGGCTTGAGCGCGCCGGCCGAGCAGGAGCACCGGATCGGGCTGATCGAGCTGCAGGTCGCGCTGGACGCACTTCCCGCCGAGCAGCGCGAGACCCTGCTCCTCGTGGTGATCGAGGGCCTGCCTTACGAGGAGGCGGCCCTCGTCCTCGGGTGCCAGCCGGGCACGGTGAAGAGCCGGGTGAGCCGGGCGCGCGAACGTCTCTCCCAGATCCTGGGCGTGGCGTGACCGACGGCGCGGCCGGCGCGACGCCCGAGGATTGGGCCGACGCGGAGGCCGCCGCCGCCCGCGTCCGCGCCGCCATCGACGGCTAACTTGCGATGCGGGCGCCCGAGCAGCGCGCGGCCTTCCGGAAGGCCGTCGTCCTCGGCTGTGGCGCCTCGGGCGCCGAGGTGTCTTGGTCGGTAGCAGCGCCGTCAAGGATGGGCTGATCGGCGCGAGATCCATCACGTTCTCTCGATCCGTGCCGTCGGCAGGCGACTGGACGGAGCCGATGTCGCACGCCGCGTGTTGAGGCGGTCGCGGACGCGGTCGTCCAGCTCATGGACCCATCGCCCCGATGCCGACGATTCCGCCCTGGCTGTTCACGCGCGGCACACTCGCCGCCGTCGCCATCGCGGGCCTCGTCGCGGCCGGAGCTGTTGCCGTCTACCTGGCCCAGGCGACGACGCTCGTCATCGCGGTCGCCCCACGCGACGGGACCGAGCCCGGCCTGATCAGGGCCTACGCCGACGCCCTCGACGCCGGCGGCAAGGCCGTCCGGTTCAAGATCCTGCCCTTCGATGACGTGCGCGAGAGCGCCGCGGCGCTCCAGGACGGGCGCGCCGACCTCGCGGTGGTGCGGCCCGACGTCGACCTGCCGACCAACGGCCTGACGCTGGCGATCCTGCGCGACCAGGCGATGATCATCGTCTCGCCGGAGACCGCCGGGATCGACGCGTTTCCCAAGCTCGGCGGCCGGCGGCTCGGCATCGCCGCGCACAAGGACGCCGACCTGTCGCTGCTGAAGAGCATCCTCGGCTATTACGGCCTGACCCTGGAGACGGGGCCCGTCGGCGCGAAGGTGCCGGCGCAGTCCGTCCTGCTCGTGCCGGTCGAGGGTGCGCAGGCGGGCCCGGCGATCCGGGCGCGGACGGTCGACGCCTTCGTGAGCATCATCGCCCCGTCGGCACCGAAGGCCCTGGCCCTCGTCGAGGCGGTCAAGGCCGTCAGCAAGGGCGGCAAGGTCGCCTTCGTCGGCGTGCCGGACGACGCGGCGATCATCGAGCGCTTCCCGCGCCTGCAGGCCGTCACGGTCCCGGGCGGGTTGTTCGGCGGGGCGCCCAAGCTTCCCGACGACGACGTCAAGACGGTCGGCGCCTCCTACCGGCTGATGGCCCGCGCCTCGCTCGGCCGGGTGGTCGCGGCCGACGTGACCCAGAACCTGTTCGAGTTGCGCACCGCCGCGGCCAAGACGAGCGATGCGGCCGAGTACGTGCTGGCGCCGGCCTACGAGACGACGGTGGCGGCCACGAGCGCGCGGATTCCGATCCACCCCGGCGCCATCGACTACTACGAGCGCGAGCAGCACAGCTTCGTCGACCGCTACGGCGACACCCTATACCTGCTGGCGGCGCTCGCCGGCGGCCTGGTCTCGGCGATGGCGTGGCTGCGGCAGCGGCTGGCCGGCCTGCGCCGCGAACGGATCGACGAGGTCACCGACCGCCTGCTGGCGATCATCGACGAGGCGCGCACCCTGCGCGACCCGGCCGCCATCGCGGCGCTGAACGTCGAGATCGACCGGCTCGCGACCGAGGTCGTCCGCTATGCCCGGGCGCGCGCGCCGGAGATGCGGACCATGGCCGCCGTGGGCATCGCCATCGAGACGGCCAAGGCCACCGTCGCCGATTGCCGCAACGCGGCTGCGGCCGGGCACGGGCCGGACAGCAAGCCGCCGTTCAAGCCGAGTCTGCATCTGGCCGGCGGCGAGGCATGACCGCCTTTCGCCTGCGCCGACGCCCGCCGTCGCGCGGCTTGCGCCGCGGGACGGACCGGGCCGGGTTTGCGCCCGCCCTTGCGAGCGATCGCCCGAGGGCCCGGAACGCCGACGGCGATCCGGGCGGCGATCCGGGCGGCTCTTCGGCGTCGCGCGATGGGCCGACCGCGCCTGAACCCGCCCGGACCTGGCGCGACGCCCCGTCCTCGCAGGTCTCGCCGATGGCGACCGCGGAACGGGGACCGGGCGGCCTGCCGGGGTTCGGGCGCGCGATGCTCCGCCTCACCCTGGTCCGGTCGCGGACCGTCACCTGGATGAGCGCGGGCTTTGCCGCCCTCGTCGTGATGATCGCCGTCGCGGTCGCGGGCGTCGTCTACCAGCAGCACGGGAGCGACGCCGTCCGCCATACGGTCGAGGTCGACGGCCGCCTCGCGCGGGTCCTGTCTGCGTTGCAGGATGCCGAGACCGGCCAGCGCGGCTTCATCATCAGCGGCGACGAGGCGTTCCTCGGGCCGTTCCTCGCCAGCCGGGAGGCCTTCGAGCGCAACCTCGACCGCCTGCGCGAGCGCGTCGCCGACAACCCGGAGCAGCTCGCGCAACTCGTTCGCCTGCGGGCGCTGGCGCATCGTTTCGCGGGCGAGCTCGACCAGGGCGTCGCCCTGCGCCGGGCGGGCGACGCGGCGGGAAGCGCACGGCTCGTCGCCGAGGGGCAGGGCAAGCGCACGATGGACGCGATCCGCACCCTGGTCCGCGAGATGGAGGCGCGCGAGGCGGCCCTGCTCGACGCGCGGCAGGAGGCGGTGTCGCGCGTCGCCCTCGCCGTCTGGGCGGCCGTCGCGGCGGTCGTCGTGCTCCTCGCCGTGCTCGCGACCACGGCCTTGCGGGAGGCCGGCCGCCGCGCGAGCCTGGCGCGGTTCCTCCCCGAGGAACTGTCCGGGCGGCTTGCGGACGCCGACGACAGCCTCCGGGTCGGCCGCCGGCAGAACGCCGCCGTGGCCTTCGTCGACATGCGCGGCTCGACCACCCTGGCCGAGAACCTCGACCCGCACGAACTCTCGGCCTTCCTCACCGCGTTCCGGCGCCGGGTGATGCGCATCGCCCGCCTTCGCGGCGGCGTGGTCGACAAGTTCATCGGCGACGGGGCGCTGGTCGTGTTCGGCCTGCCCGAGCCGCGGCCGGACGACGCCGCGCGGGCGCTCGCCTTCGCCAAGGACCTCGTCGCCATCATCGCCCGGTGGAACCTCAAGGACGACGGCCACGCCCCGGTGCGGATCGGCGTCGGCATCCACTACGGCGACCTGTTCTGCGGCATCATCGGCGAGGACATGCGCCTGGAATTCACCGTGCTCGGCGACACGGTGAACGTCGCCGCCCGCCTGGAGCAGGCGACGAAGGCGCACGGCGTGTCGATCCTGGTCTCGGACGCGGCGCGGCAGGCGGCGGGCTCGGATGCCGGCCGGTGGCGCGAGGTCGGCCGGGCCCCGTTGCGGGGCCGGACCGAGGCGATGCCCTACCACACGCCCGACGACGAGGACGCCGCGGGGCCGTCCCCTTCGGCGACGCCTCAGGATCGGGCTGCGGCTCCGAACGCATCCAGCGCCGCCTGACCGGCCTCGATCGCGTCCTCATCCGTCGCGTAGGTCTCCGGCGAGACCCGGAAGGACACGCCGCCCGCGTCCGTCAGGTGCCAGCGGTAGCGCCCGTGGGCGTCGTCGCGCGCCTCGACGGCGACGGGCGTCGGGTCGTCCATGGCTCAGCCTCCGTCGGTTCGACGCCACAGGTCGTCGCAGCGCTTGCTCCGAGGCGAGGGCCGGCGGGCACGGATCGGACCACCCAGGGTGCCGTCATGCCGCCGTCGCTCCGGACATCGCTGGCCAACGTGACGCGAATTCCGGCGTTCCGGGCGCATCCTGCGGCGGAAGCGCCCCGCCAAGCCGGGTTCGATCCGCGCCTCGCTGCCGCCCGCGGATGGGTTTTTCCGCGCCGCGCCGTCGTCGGATCGTGGGCTCGGACGTTGGCAGGATCGGGGGAAGCCTCGCTCGCTTCGCGCGCGGGCAGGCCGGGTGCGCGAGCGGAGTCGAGCGATTGATGACGAACACGGTGGGCACGGCCGGCCTCGGACGCCTGTCGGGACGCGACGACGTCCGCGCGGCGGCACGCGACGCCATGGCGGGCGCCCTCGCCGCGTTCGAGCCGGACGCGCCGGTGCTGGTGGTCAGCCACTTCGACGCCGACGGCCTGAGCGCGGCCGCCATCCTGATCCGGGCCCTGCGGCAGGCCGGGCGCGAGGCCGACGCCTTCGTCGTCGCCAAGGCCGAGTCGCCCTGGGACCCCGAGGTCGCCGCCCGCATCGCCACCCGTGCGCCCGGCGGCCTGATCGTCGCCGACCTCGGCACCCGGCCCGATCCCGTGCTGCCGGGCCGCCCGACGCTGGTGATCGACCACCACGTCCCGACCGGCGAACCGGAGGGCGCCGTCACCATCAGCGGGAACGGCCTCGATCCGGAGCCGACCACCGCCCTCCTCGCCTGGTGGGCCGCCGGCGCCCTGGGCGACCAGGCCGACCTCCTGTGGCTGGCCGCGGTCGGCCTGATCGGCGACATGGCCGAAGGGCTGGATTTTCCGGAGATGGCGGAGGCCCAGGCGCGCTGGGGCAAGACCGCCCTTCGCGACGCCACGGCGCTCGTCAACGCCCCGCGCCGCACGGCCGCCGCCGACGCCAGCCCCGCGCTGCGGCTCCTCCTCGGATCGGACGGCCCGAAGCGCATCACCAAGGGCGAGGACGCGGACGCGTCGGCTCTTCATGCGGCCAAGGCGGAGGTCCGCGCCGCCATGGAGGTGGCCAAGCGCGTGCCGCCCGCGATCGGCGGCGACGTCGCGCTGATCGTGCTGGACTCGCCCTGCCAGATCCATCCGCTGATCGCGCAGCAATGGCGCGGCCGGTTGAAGGACAAGGTCGTGATCGCCGCCAACGTCGGCTATCGGCCCGGCTGGGTCCACTTCGCCGCGCGCTCGGCGAGCGGGCGCGACCTCATCGCCTTCCTGGCCGAGCACCGCCCGGCCAACGCCGACGGACGCTACGGCAACGGTCACGCCCAGGCGACCGGCGGCGCGTTGCGGAACGCCGACTGGAACGGCTTCGTCCGCGGCCTCGGCTTTCCGAAGGCGGAGGTCGAGGCCTGACCGGCGATGTTTTAGCGCCGCGGCGTTCGCGTCCGCTCAGGCTGACGTGACGGAGCCGTCGAACGGTCGGGCGCCCGAGCGGCAAGACGCAGGGCGTGTCCTGCGTCGAGGACACGCCCTGCGACGGTTTTTGGGGTGGCTCAGCGACCCTGCTGCGGCATCAGCGAGCGGGCCTGCTGGACCGCGTCGCGGCAGGACTGGTCGCCCTTGGCGTTGAGGTCGGTGGCGCGCTGCAGCGCCGTCTTGGCCTGGGAGACCTTGTCCTCGGCCGAGAGGCTTGCCTGGGCCGACGGCTCGCCGCCCTTCGCGGCCTCGACGGCGGCGGTCGGCTTGTTCTCGGACTGCGCCCGCACGTCGGCCGGCGAGGTCGCGATCTGCCCGTTGGCGACGGAGTTGGCCTGGCCGGTCCCGGTCGCGGCGGCGACGGGGCCGGCGACGCCGCCGACCGTGCCCGGCGATCCGCCGGTCGCACGGGCGGCGCCGTCCTGCTGGGCGCGGCCCGTGTCGGCGTTCCCGACCGGCTTGGCCATGGCTCCGGTGGTGCTCGCCGTCTGGTCGGCCGCTCCCTCGTTCGGTCCCTTGCGCTGGCCGGTATCGGGCTGCGAGACGGGTGCGCCCATGCCGACCTGCGTTCCGAGCTCGCGCTTGAGCTTGGCGATGTCGTCCGAGCAGGGGCCGCCATCCTGGGCGTAGGCGGCCGTGTTGAGGAAGCCGAGGGTGGACAGGGCTGCGACGCCGCAAAGCATCTTCAAGCGAGACATGGATATCCTTTTATCAATCCGGTCGTCAACGCGGTCGTCGTCAACATGTTCAAGGTGAAAGGATCTATTTTACAATTTTTATCCTGGATATACGGTGGATGTTGAAGGATAGCCGAGGTGGGGCGCTTGGATGGCTCCCTGCGCACGGCTCGTTGCTTCCAGTCGCCGAAGAGGATGGGCGAAGCGCCCGGTCGGCACCCGTCTCCCTCGGTGGGGGCGTGACGCCATCGCGGCCGTAGGCCGAAAGCAGTGCGGGGCTCGGCCGGGCCGCACGAGGATACGAAGGGCCGAGCTGGCCTGAAACAGCCCCGCCCTCGCCCCCGTTCCGGCCGCGCCCCTGGTTCAACACGTCACAGGGTTACTCGTCCGCGTCGTCGGACGAGCGGCCGCGCGAGCGCTCGTAGGTGGCGATGGCCTGCGAGCAGGCCGGCGACAGGTTCGGGCGGTTGCGCTTGAAGCAGGCCTTCACCTCGGGGCCTCCGGGCTTCATGCCGGCACAGAGGCGGAGGTAGTCGCCACCGCAATTCGCCTTCATGGCCTCCATCTCGGGCCCTTCCTGCGCCGCCGACGGCTGCAGGAGAGCGAGGGGCAAGGTCAGGGCGGAGGCGAGGGCGAGCCCTGCGCGTGTGGTGAAGCGTCGGTTCATGTCGATCTCATGGTTGGTTGGGGGAAGCCGGCTGTCGTCAACGCGCAGGCTGCGGCGCGTTCCCGGGCTTGTTCGGTGCTGCGGCGGGCGGGCTGGCGAGTTGCTGGCGGGTCTCGGCGAGCTTCGCCTGGGCGGTGGCGAGGTCCTGCCGGGCCGTGGCCAGCCGTCCGTCGAGGGCCGCGGCCTCCGTGTTGCGGCTGGCCAGGGTCTCGGTGAGGGCGGCGAGTTCGCCCTGCGCGTCGGCCTGGCGCTTGCGCAGGGCGTCGAGGGCCGCGCTCGCGGCGTCGCGGTCGGCGGCGAGCTTCTGCGCCGCCTGCTCGGCCTGCCCCCGCTCGGACGCCACGCGGTCGCGCTGGGCCTGGGCCTCGGCGAGGTCCTTGCGGAGGCCGGTGAGGGCCTCGCGCGCCTGCTGGGCGTCGCGGTCGGCCTGCGCGATTTCGGCGGTCAGCCGGTCCTTGTCGGCGGTCAGGTCGGCGACCGCCTGCTCGGTGCCCGTGCGCTGGCCGACCACCTGCCCGGTCGCGGCGCGCGCCTCCGCCAGCTCCTTCTGGGCCGCGGCCGCGGCCTCGCGGGCGGTCTGCTGGCGCTCCTCGGCCTTGGCGAGGTCGGCCGTCTTGGCGGTCGCCTCCTGCGTCATGGTCGCGAGGTCGGCGCGGAGCTTGGCCTCCTGCACCCGGGCGTCCTCGAGGCGGCGCCCGACCTCGGCGAGGTCCTGGGCGCGGTCGGCGGCCGCCTTCTCGGCGGCGGCGACGGCCTCGCGCAGGGGCGTCAGCTTTCCCTCGGCCTGGGCGGTCTGGGCTTGCAGGTCGGCGAGCTTCTGCGACGCGGCGTCGGCGGACTTGCGCGCCTCGGACGCCTTGGCCTCGGCGGCCTGCTGATCCTTGGCCAGCGCCTCGGCACGCGATTTGGCCTGCTCCGCGGCCTGCGTCGCCTGCTGGTCCTGCTGCCGGGCGGTCGCGATCTTGGCCTGAAGCGCGCTCAAGGTGCCGGCCGTCGAGACCTGCCGGTCGAGGTCGGCGCGCAGCGCCGTCTGCTGGGTCTGCAGCTCCGCGATGCGGTGGTCGCGGGCGCCGCGCTGGCGCGCCCCGGCGATGGAGGCGACGACGAGCCAGACCAGCAGCACCGCGGCGACGACCGCGAGGCTGAACGGGAGGGGACGGCGCAGTTCCGAGCGATAGTCGATGGCCATGGGCGTCTCGCGATGTCGAAGGAGGGGTTGCGAAGGGAAGACGAAGAGAAGGGGCGAAGGAAAAGCGGAGTCCGGCGCGTCGGCGCGCCGGTCGTGGCTCGGTCCGGCGTCAGGCCGGCCTGGCGTTCGGCTGCGTCGAGGGATCAGCTTGGCTCGTCGGGCATCCTGTTTCCCGGTTCGAGGCCGGACGCGGGCGTCCGAGGTTCCGCAATCAGCCCGCCGCGTCGGATGCGGCGCCCATCGAGGTCATGCGCTGGTGGAGGTCATGCGCCCGGCGAGGTCCGGCTCCTCGCCCGGCGGCTCCCCGGCGGCGATGGTCCGCTTGACCGTCGAGCGGGCCGCGTCGATGGCGATGGCCGCCGCCGACATGGTCCTGGCTTCCGTCGGCCGCTCGAGCGCATGCTTGGCGATGTCGCCGGCCAGGTCGTCGATCTCGCGGGCGAGGATTTCCAGGCGTCGCGCGGGCGCGCCGTCCTGGGCCTCGCGGCGGATCTCCAGCAGCCGGTCGGTGGCCTCCTCGACGCGCTCGCGCCGGATGCGCGACAGGCGCTGCCCGACCCACGCCACCGCCGAGCCGATGCCGCCGCCGAGGAATGCGACGAGGTAGATCCAGGTCTCGTAGCGCTCGATGAAGCTCTGCTGCTCGCGCTCGAAATAGTCGACCGCGCCCGGATGGATCGGGAGCCGCGCGCTGGTGGCGGCCGCGGTGCTGTCGTAGCTCGGCGCCTGCAGGTAGTCCGCGGCCGGGGCCACGTTCGCCATGCCGCTGCGCAGCTCGAACAGGTGCTGGGTCACGTCGGCGGCCACCGCGCGGGACAGGTTCGCCCGCGCCATCAGCCGGTAGGAGGCGCCGACGGTGACCACGTCCTCGGCGGGGACCTGCGGGCTGCCGCCGAAGGTCTCGGCGGGCATGGTGACCGCCTGGAGCCGCGGCAGGCGGGCGACGATGGCGGCGGCGTTCGCGACCGCGACGAAGGCGACCTTCCGGTTCTTGCTGACGCCCTGCACGATGCCGATGATGCGTTGCGCCGCCGGGGCCGTCGGCGAGATCACGGAGATCACCGCGTCCACGCGTCGCCGGGCGAAGGCCGAGGTCAGGTCGGCCTCGGGCATCTCCACCAGGGCGACGTGCCGCGGCGGCACCGGCCCCTCGGGATCGTGGTCGAGCAGCGTCAGGCCGTAATGCTCGACCATCGCCTTGATCAGGTCCTGGTCCGCGTCGCGGTGGGCGAGGATGGCGAGGCGCTTGCGGTCGAGATCCGGGAAACTCTTCAAGCCCGACGCCTCGGGCGAGGCGATGATCATCGCCTGGTCGCGCAGGATCGCCAGCGTCAGGCCGTTGTCGGGGAGGTCGACGTCGGGGCGCACCACCGCGAGGTCGGCCCGGCCGTCCTGGAGCGCCGCCGCGCTGTCGCGCACGTCATCGAAGGCCAGGATCTTGAGGCGGATCTCCTTGTGCCGCCGGGCGAGCGCGTCGGCGTAGGCCCGGATCACGGCCGGCTCCGTGCCGTCGCTGGGCGCCACGGCGATGGTCAGCACCGTGGCGCGCGACACCCAGTAGGCCGCCGCCGCCCCGAGCCCGAGCACCACCGCGAGGGCGAGGAACGCGAATTCGCGGCGCAGCGCCAAGGCGGCGACGCTCATCGGAGGCGACTTGGGCGGCAAGCTTGCCGAGAACTCGGGCGGACGACCAGCACCTTCGACCGCCCTCCCTGCCGCGTGGATCACGCCGGCCCGAAACAAGCACCGCCCGAAGACGGTTCCAGCGAAAGCAGGACGGCTGCCCGTGCATCCCCTCGCCCCGCGTGCGGGGAGAGGGCTTTGCCGACCTCGTCGTCGGCAAAGCGAGGCGGCAGCCGACGGTGAGGGGGCGCGAACGGAGGAGCCTCATCCGTCGGCCCCCCCTCACCGCCGCTTCGGTTTCGCCTCCGCTTCCCGGCTGCACGACGGGGTGCAGCCGGGCCTCTCCCCGCCCGGGGGGAGAGGGGGAACCCGCGGGTCGTCCGAGGCCGTGGCCGGCTGCGTGGATACGATGGCGGCCGAGGGACTGTCGTGACGGATGTTCGCCGTTTGTAGCCCACGCGATCACGCGAGGACGACGCATGCTTCGCCGCGCTTTACCAAATAAAGTTTCATCAAAATGATACGTCTGCATCATTGAGTGGACCTGGCGCGTACATATCTCTCGGTCATCGCCAGACCCTTGAAGGTCATCCCTCCAAGGTCATGGCGGAAGACTTTCCAAGTTATGTCGGACCCGATGAGACCCCCGCTCGGGTCCGGCATGGCCGCAGGGCCGGGCGTGCCGCCTTCGGTGCACGCTCGGCCCGTAGGCCGTCCCGACCAGCTCGCAGGAAGGATCCCAAGAGTGGCCAACCCCGGCATGCCCGATCCGAGCCCCGGCGGCGACGCGCCGTCCGAGCCGCCGCCGCGTCCGTTCCCCGGCGAGCGTCCGCTCGGGCCGGACGAGCCGTCCGCGCCCTTCGAGGAGCCCGCCTCCGACGTCCCGCTCGGACCCGTCATCGATCCCGAGCCTCTGCCCGGCGAGCCGGCGGTTCCGGGAATCCGCGCCTGAGCGCGGGCCTGCAGGCCTACGAGGCGCAGGCCAACGCGGAGGCCGTCGAATCGGGCATGGCCCGCGGCGGACTCATGGCGACCCTCGGCGGCCTGCGCCTGACGACCTTCATCCCGCCCCGTGCCGGCGAGCCGATCGCGGACTACGCCGCCCGCGCCACGGGCGAACTCATGGTCCGCTATCTGGCTCAAGATGCGGACGACACCGAGCCGCCCGCTTGACGGGCCGGCCTTGAAGAGGAGCCCATGTCACCGTTTTCGACGTCCTTGTCGTCCATCTCCCCCGTGTTCACCGCGAACCTCGCCGCGCTGGCCCTGACCGTGGCCTGTGCCGCAATCGCTCCGGCCGCCGCCGCCGAGCCCGGCTTCGACGGGCGCTGGTCCGTCTCCGCCACCGTCGAGGATGGCGGCTGCACCGGCCCCTACCGCTATCCCATCGTCATCCGCGCCGGCGTCGTCGACGACGACGGCGGCAGCGGGGCCGACGCCTCGGGCCGCGTCGGAGAGGACGGGCGCATCGTCGGTTCGATCAAGAGCGGGCTCGCCAGCATCGCCGTCGAGGGGCAGCTCCGGGCGTCGGCCGGTTCGGGGCGCTGGACGCTCGCCGGCCCGATCGCCTGCTCGGGCCGCTGGACGGCGAGCAAAGCGGGCTGACGCACAAGGCGGGCCGGCGCAGGGGGGCGTCGAGCCGGTAGCGCCACCCGCACGATAGCCGGGCGAGCGTCTAGCGCCCCGGCACGTCCTGGTGGTCGCTCATCGCGGCGGGCGCGTCGGTGATGTCGTCCATCACGAGCTGGTTCAGGGCGCAGATGAACGACGACAGGCGATAGCCGTCGTGGCGCGACAGCGCGTTGTCGAAGGCGCGGACGTTCCAGAACGGGTCGTTGGGCCGGGTGATCGGCGCGATGCCGGTCAGCTGGAGGCCGTGCAGGAAGCGCGCGGCCGGCCCGTTCTCGTGCGGCAAGCTCTCGTTCGGACCACCGGGCGCGAGGTCGGCGCTGTCCCAGAAGTTGCCGCGCCGGTCGGCGCGCGCCAGCCGCGCGCGGGTCAGCCAACGGTCCGAGCGCGGGCAGTCGATCGCCGCGTCGGCGAGCGTCGCGTAGGGGTGGTGCCGCTCGAGCCCGGGCGCGTCGAGGCCCATCAGCTCGTGGGTGGTGCCGAAGGGGGCCGCCGAAGGCTGGGCGTCGGCGAGCACCCCGGCCGCCGGGCGCGGCGGGTCCAGGTTGCCGATGGTGTGCGAATCCTCCCGCGCGGTGTTCTGGAACGGGAAGGTTGCGGCGAGCAGCGACAGGGTCCGCACCGGCAGCGTCGCCAGCCCCGCGCCGAGGCCGACGGGGGCGGCCGGCGTGCAGGTCTCGCCGCGGGGCGGGCGGCCCTCGAACCGCGCCGCCACCCGGTCGAGGAAGCCGGCGGCCGGGCGGAAGTCGAACTTGAAGGTCGGGAACAGGTTGTGCGTCGCCCAATCGTAGTCGACGCCGGCATCGAACATGCGGTCGGTGGCGGCGAGCCGGCTCCGGATGCGCTTGCGGGCGGCGGCAAAGCCGTCCGCGACGTCGAGGCCGATCCAGGCGCAGTCGCCGGGCCGTAGCCCGCCCGCCGGGAAGGCCAGCGCCGCGGTGACCGACATCAGCACGGGCCGCTGGTCGGCGGGGAAGTAGCCGTCGTCGCGCACGACCTCGGAGGCCGGCGTGTGCGCGTCGGCGTGGTCGGCGAGGTGGGACCAGACCTCGCGCTGGATCGCGGTCCACTTGCTCGCCTCGGAGGCCGGGTTGATCAGGACCACGAGGTTGCCGAGCACCGGCGGCAGCGCCTCGCCGAAGCGGTGGCGGCGCACCGCCTTGACGACGTCGTCCTGCAGCCCGGTGGCGAGCATGTTGCCGCCGAGGCTGTGCCCGGCCACGATCAGCTTGTTGTGCGCGCCCGGCGAGCTGAGCGTCGTCTCGATCGTGCGCAGCGCCGAGATCGCCCCGGGGGCGATCGCCTCGCTCACGGGCTTGCGGTCGAACAGGGTGGCCCCGGCCGACAGGCCGCCGAAGAAGCCGCCGACCGCGTCGCCGAACCAGGTCCGCAGGCCGCGCTCGTCCACGCGGGCGCCGCGCCAGCCGACGTAGATCGCCGTCACGTCCATGTCGCAGACGCTCGGGTCGTCCGGGCAGCGCTGCGCCAGGAAGCGCGCGGCGTGGGCCGCGTAGAGGCGCAGGTCCGCGACGTTGCCGTCGCCGATCCGCGCGTCGTGGCGCCAGCCGTGGACGAAGGCGATCACGTAGTGCGAGCCGTGCGCGAGGTGCTTCTTCAGGGCGTCGAGCTGGGTGATCACCGGCTTGACCATGGTGGCCGGCATGCCCTTGGCCCGCATCTCGTCGTCCATGGCGTGGCGGAGCATCGCGCTGTCGACGGCCGCGTCGCCGGCCCCTTCTCGGGAGACCAGCGCGTAGGGCTCGCCGTCCTCCTGGAACTCGATGAAGCCGAGATGGTAGGCGAGGTCGCGTCCGCCCGGCGCGCGGGCGGGGACGACGTGGCGCTGCAGCGCGCAGCGCAGGCGCGTCCCCCATCGCGCATCCGCCGCGACGACGGCGCCCTCGTCGTTGCTGGCGTCGACCCAGCCGTCGCCGTCGGACGGAATCGCCGTCTGCAGGGTCTCGCGCCCGGTGTCGGCCAGGATCGTCCAGCCCCGGGCGAGACCGTCGCGGCATTCGGCGACGTTCGGGTCGAGGTCGCGATAGGCGCGCGCCTTGTCCGTGGAGAGCACGACGTAGTTCAGGAACAGGATGCCGAGGGCGGCGAGCGCCGACGCGGCGGCGACGCGGGACGCCGTGCGCAACGCGCCGACGGCCCAGCGCCCGAGCCGGACGACGACGCCTGCGGCGACGTGCGAGGACGCAGCCCGCCGCGCGCTCATCGCGCCGGGGTTCCGGCCGGATACGCCTCCGAGGGGCGCCGCATCGGAGACGATGTCATCGAAAACCCACTTCGAAACCCCTGATCCCCATGCCGATCTTTCGGTCGCCGTCCACCCTCGGTTACGGTGCCGGCGCGGCACGATCCGGTTTCGGTAACCGCACGGCCCGGGCCCGCGAAAGCGCGTCGATCGAACCGGGAGTGATCCATCATGATGCGCGCGATTCTACCAGCCGTCGCCCTCCTCGCCGGCACGGGGGTGGCCACGGCGTCGCTGTCGAGTCTCGTCGGCGCCTGGGGCCACGACTTCGCTGTGACGCCGTTCGAGCCGATGCAGCTCATGGTCGCGATGGCGACCGACAAGGCCACCGGCAAGTCGTTCAACGTGATCAGGATGCCGGACGGCCACGTGATGGCGGTCGTGCCGTTCGACCAGATGCCGATGATGCCGGAGGTCGACCCCAAGAGCCTGATGCCGATGAAGGGCGGGCGATGAAGGGTGGCCGATGAGCGATCCCCGCCGACCCGCGCCGATGAACGGCAGAGGCCGCCCGCCGGGCTCCGCGGGCGGCGATCCCGCGCGTGGCCGGCATCGTCGTCGGAGACCCCCGCCAGGGTCGAGCCGAGCGGGATCCTCGCCGTCCTCGTCGGCGCGGCGAGCACCGCTCAAGCCCGCGCTCTCGCACCGATGCCGGCGCCCGCGCTCCGGAGCCTTCCGATTTTACGCAGCGTCACCTCGCTCGGCACCACGAAGCCTGCCGGCGACCCCACGATGCAAGCGGCGGCACCAAGCCGAGCCGCGCTGCGGAAAGCCGCCGAAACGCCGCCGCCACTGCTCGCTCACTTCGACAGCCCGGGACCCGCCGCCGCCCGGAAGCGTCGGAAGCGCATCCCCGTTCTGCGCCGTGCTCGTCGTATCGATCTGGCCGCCCAGGCTCAGAGGGTCACCCGCGCCCTGGTTGAAGCCCAGCACGATGTCCCGCGCCGCCGACCAGGATGTTGTTGCCGAGGCCGCCGACGAGGATGTTGTCGCCCATGCCGCCGTGGAGCCCGTCGTCGGCTTCGTCCACCGCGTCGCTTTGGTCGGACCGCTGTCGCAATGAATGGCTTGCGAGAGCTTCCTCCGTGATCTCTGGATCACGGAGGAAGCTCTAACCTACAGGGTGGTCGCATTTTCTTCACGCCAGCCGGCATCCACCGCGGTCGAAAATGCTCTAGAAGCTGGCTGACGTGATCCTCGATCCGATCGATGACCATTCATGCACCGCATCGCGGCCCGGAACGATTTGAACCCGAAGCGCCTTCCGACCAAGCCGAACGCAGGTGCCCTCGTGCCAGGCCGATCGTGCGGACAGTGCACGGCTTGCTGCCAAGTTCTTGCGATCGAGGTTCTGGCTAAACCCGCTGGCGTCCTGTGTCGGCATAGCACCGGCACGGCGTGCGGGACCTATCGGGATCGCCCCGAGGTGTGCATGCGGTGGTACTGCCTCTGGCGCAAGATCGGCGCGCTCCCGGATGAACTGAGACCCGATCGATCAGGGGTGGTCTTCGCGATCGAGAGCCGTGCGCCTTGCGCGGATGTCCTCGACGGGGCCTGCGTCGTCGGCCGCGCCGTGGATGGAGAGGGTGCCCTGGGCAGCGCGGAAGCGACCGAAGCGTTCGCCATGTTCGTCCGTGAGGGGTCGTTCCCGGTGTGGAAGGTGTCCAACCAAGAGGCGACCCTCATGCGCCCCGGCGACCGCACTTAAAGTCCGGTACCGTCGGGGCGCTTCCTCTGCCGAAAGCAGGCTTTTCAGGTGATCTGACCATCTCCCGAAGGAGACGGCACCGCCTCAGGCCGACTGCAGATTGCCGGCGGACAGCTTGCCGCTGCGCTTGTCGGTCTCTTCCTCGTAGGAGAGCTTCTGGCCCTCGATCAGGTTGCGCATGCCGGCGCGCTCGACCGCCGAGATGTGGACGAACACGTCCTTGCCGCCGTCATCCGGCTGGATGAAGCCGTAACCCTTGGTCTCGTTGAACCACTTCACGGTACCGATGCTCATAGACAATTCCTAGACGTCTTGGGCGCACCAAAGCGGCGCACTCACACGCCAAACGAATGATCCCGACGCGACGTTCCGCACAAAGTCGCCCGCTAAGGCGGGGCCGGAGGGCGGTCGGCGTCGCCGAGATCCACGTCGAGGCAGGGGAAGGTCCGGTTGGCGATGGTCTTGGCGAGCACTCAGGTCTTGAGGGCCGGCCAGAGCACGTCCCCGCTCGGATCGCCCGCAGAGCGTCCAAGCGCCGGGAGCACGGCCAGGCTGATCAGGAGCGGCAGGATGCGACGCATGGTGTCCACGCCGACGGGGCGCAAAGGCCGGAGCGATAAACCGCTACGAACGCACGTCTGATGGTCAAACAGTCGACCTGACGATTGAAAAAACGGTCGACATCACCCGATTGTACCGTGCGTCCCCGTGGTCAGCCCCCATTGAAGTGGTCCGCCCTTTGGTATGGCTTTTGAGCCTGGAGGACGGACGAGATGGCAAAGCACCCGAAGCCCGAGGAGATCGTCACGAAGCTACGTCAGGCGGACGTTCTGATCTCCCAGGGCCAGAGCGTGGCCGATGCAATCCGCGCGCTCGGTGTGAGTTCGGTGACGTACTACCGGTGGCGGCGTGAGTTTGGCGGCCTGAAGTCGGATCAAGTTCGACGGATGAAGAGTCTTGAGACCG